>JBOHPM010000005.1:0-25682 GCA_050731715.1 Candidatus Rokuibacteriota bacterium | reverse complement strand
ATCACGGATGCGCAGATGGCCACACTCAACCTCGTCCCGCATCGCTTCCATGGCGACTGGAACTACACCATCCACCCGGGGCGCGGACGACATTGATTTGTTCATTTATTGTCTGACGATGCCTTAGTTGCGGTCAGCCTTCTCCACTTCTCGGGAAGGTGAGCCTTCGCCGCCTCTTCTACCGTCTGCTCGAGCGTGAAGCCGCAGGGGATCAGCACGATGACCTCGGGGTCGTATTCGATGGTGCGAGACCAGATGATCTGCGAGGATGGCTGGCCCTCCCGCCCAAGGGTGTCTCGCCCGCCCGCCAGGCGCACCATCTCGGGGACCCAGTGGCCAGCGGTGAACGGTGGGTCGAGCCACTCCATCGCGAATACCCGAGGACAGCCGGTAGCGTTCGCGGCGTTCTCGGCAACCACCTCGATCCGCCGTCGCAGCTCCGCGACCAGCGTCGCGGCACGAGCCGGAGCACCGGCAGCCTCCCCGACCTGCTCAATCGTGGCCAGGATCCCAGGCAGGGACGTGGGCTCGAGCGACAGCACGCGGCGCTTGCCTTCCAGCTGTTGCACGGCCTGCTCGACGAGCTCGTACGAGACGGCGCACACATCGCACAGCTCCTGCGTCAGGATGAGGTCCGGATCGAGGCGCCGCAACAGCTCCTGGTCGAGGAGGTAGACGCTGCTGCCCCTGTGCAGGGCCGCGGAGATGTGGTGGTGGATCTCGTGGCTGTCGCGAGTGCCGTGGCGAAGCGTACTCCGCGTCACCACGGGGAGACGGCCCGCCTCGGGCGGGAAGTCGCATTCGTGTGTCACGCCGACCAGCTGGTCGCTGAGCCCCAGCGCGAACACGATCTCGGTGGCGCTTGGGAGCAAAGAGCAGATCTTCAACGATATTCGCTCCGGCACCAGCGCAGATTCCTGTGCCCTGTTCCGGCCCGGGCAGACACCCTCAACACGCTCCAGGTCATATCACAATGGCCTGTCCGTCGCGAGCGCACTCGAGCGTGACCTCACCGCGTTGAGGGGAAGCCTCGCACAGGATCAATCGAGATCGGCCGAGCGGCGAGTGACAACCACTTTGGCCCATGAAGCCGTGAGCGTTTCCGACAGGCGATCTATTTCCATCTCGGCGGGCTCGATCTCTACCCGGCGTCCCTTACGCCGCGCTCATGAATTTGCCCACACGATTCTCGGAAGACCCTCTCTCCTATGCTCTCGCCCGCGCGCACTCCGCGCACGACGGCGCCCGTCTCCTCCACCACCCCCATGAACTCGTGGCCCATCAGCGCGCCCTTCTGGATGAGCGCGCCCTCGCGCCCGTGGTACTGGTGCAGGTCCGACCCGCACACGGCGCTGGTAGTGATCCTCAGCAGGACGTCGTTGGCGTCAACGAGCTTGGGATGGGCGACCTTTTCGCGGCGCACGTCACTCACACCATGGAGCGTGACTTCAGCGCTGTTTCCTACGTCGGCCGCGGAACGTGGCGGGGATTCTCGCACGAAGGAGGCGCCGTCGACCACCGCACGGTACTATCCGAGCCCAAGTCCGAACGCACCCCAGAGCATCGTGGGGTCCCAGTCGATGCTGGAGCCTTTGGTCATCCTCGTCAGCTCCGCCTCCACCTCGAATCCACGATCACCGAGGTAGCGCATGGCGGCGGCGTTGTCGCCAGGGACAGAGATCTGAACCGCGTCCCCGGGCGTGCGCTCTCGCACGTAGAGCGCCAAGAGCAGCTCCGCTGCCGCCGAGCGCTTGCCGACAAGGGCACCCTGTCCCCACGGTGTCGGCAGGTAGTACGCCTCGGTCACGCCGTCGTGATCCGTTGCGAGCCATCCCCGAGAGGCGAACGCCTCGATGAGATGATGGCGATCCTCGCCGGATGCCTGCCTGTCGAGCGCAGCGATCGCCGGAATATCCGCAGCGACGGGTCTGCGAACGCGCGATTCCGGCTCCTTGCTGGCTCCGACGCGGCCCCGCAGGTGGTACATCGTCGACACGGACCGAAAGCCAAAACGCTCGTAGAGCGGTCGGCCCATGGCTGTTGCGAGCAACGCGATACTTTGGCAGCCCCGGGTCTCCAGGTACTTCATTCGCGTTTCGAAAAGGGCACTGCCGACGCCGGCCCGACGGGCCTCTGCCGTCACGAACAAGTCGCCCATCCAGCCCGTGGCGCCGTTGAACGTGGTGTTCCCCGTGCCAACGACGACACCGGCGACCTCGGCGACCAGTGGTCGACATTGCGCATGAGACAAGTAGAACCGCAAGTCCGGGCGCTTGTCGCCCCAGATCGCCATGAAGCGCGCCGCAGTCTCGACGTCCTCGACTCTCATGTCGCGAATGCTCACGCGGTTCATGTCCGCAAGTCTCCTACATCTGGACAGTCTGCCGTTTGACGCGGCCCTGCCGCGCGCCCGGGACGCGTTGCACGCCGGCGCACCGGCGCACCGATAGCATACGCCATGCGCGTCAACGAAGTCTTCACCTCGATCCCGGGCGAGGGGGCCGCGGTGCGGACGCCGTCGGTCTTCGTGCGCCTCCAGGGTTGCCGCGTCGGCTGCACCTGGTGCGACACCAGGTACTCGTGGAACCGGTAACCGTTTTGGCGCTTCCGGGTTTCGGGTGGCGGCGCGCATGGGCTGATTTCGATTCGCGGCTCGCGACCGGTGGTACCTTCCCGACGGGCAGCTGCCCGAGGGGAGGATCTGCGTGGACGACAAGAGCCTGTACGCCGCGATTCTGGGGCTGATGGCGCCGTGGGGCGTTGAGAAGGTGGAACTCCGGTTGGGAGACGGGGAGGTTCACGTCTGGGTCGCGCTGCCGAAGGACACGCTGTGGGTCTGTCCGGAGTGTCTGGCCGCCGCGCCGATCCACGATCATCGCGACCGCGAGTGGCGCCACCTGGACACCTGTCAGTATCGGACGCTGGTCCACGCCCGGGTCCCCCGGCTGAGTGTCCCACGCATGGCATCCGCCAAGTGCGGGTTCCCTGGGCGGAGGAGAAGTCGCGGTTTACTGCGCTGTTCGAAGCGCTGGCCATTGACTGGATGAGGCAGGCCGCGATCGCGCCGGTCGCGGAGCGGTTGCGGTTGAGTTGGGATGAAGCGGCGGGCATCCAGGGCCGGGCGGTGACGCGCGGGCTGGCCCGCCGGCTGGCGACGCCGGTGCGCCATCTGGGCATCGACGAGACGGCCTTCGCCCGGCGCCACCAATACGTCACGGTGGTGACCGACCTGGACCGCTCGCAGGTGCGGGACGTGGCCGATGATCGGCGGCAGGAGAGCCTCGACGCGTTTTGGCCCCAGCTGTCCGCCGCCGAGTTGGCCACCATCGAGGCGGTGGCGATGGATATGTGGGAACCTTACCTGGGCTCCATCCGGGCGCATCTGCCCGCCGCGGACACGAAGATCGTGTTTGACAAGTTTCACATTGCCCAGCACGCCAACAACGCGGTCGACAAGGTCCGCCGCCAAGAGAACCGGGCGCTGAACGCCGAGGGTCACGACTGGCTGGTCGGCACGAAGTTCGACTGGCTGCGGCATGCGGCGCGGTTCACCTTGGCGGCCTGGCGGGAGTTCGTCGGGCTTCGTCCGGCGGACCAAGCTCAAGACCGGACGGGCGTGGGCCCTCAAGGAGATGCTGATGACTCTGTGGGACTACGTGTACCCCGGTGCAGCCGCGCGGCACTTCGAGGCCTGGTACGCGTGGGCGATTCGCAGCCGGCTGGAGCCCATCAAGCAACTGGCGCGCATGTCTGCGGAGTCACTGGCCCAACATCCACACGTTCTTCACGCACCGGATCACCAATGCGGGCGCGGAGAGCATCAACTCGAAGATCCAGAAGATCAAAGTCCTCGCTCGAGGGTTCCGGAACCGCCAGCGCTTCCGCATGGCGATCTACTTTCACCTCGGCGGGCTTGATCTCTATCCGACACCCCTCACCGAACGCCAGTGAATTTACCCACACGATTCTCGGAAGACCCTCCGTTTTATTGAGGGCGATCCGCGGCCGGCTTGACAGCCGCCAGCCCACGCGCGTAGCGTTCTCGCGCATCCGGAAGCGGCTGATGTCCAACCTGCCGTGATGCTGGCGAGGCGTTCTCGCACGAGCCACTTCTCGACGAGGAGGGAACGACTGATGGAACGGCGTGATCCGGCTCGGGGCCGCTTACTCCTGTGCGCTCTCGTGATCGCGTCGCTGATCCTGCCGCTGCTCGGAGCGCCCGCGCCCGCCTCCACCGAGGCGCTGAAGCCGCAGCCGACGGTCAAGGCCGCCTTCATTTACCTGGCGACCGTCGGCGACGGCGGATGGACGCTGGCCCACGACGAAGCGCGGAAGGCCACCGAGCAAAAGCTGCAGCCATTTCTCACCACCGCGTACTCGGAAGGCGTCGCGGAGGGCGCCGCTGCCGAGCAGATCATCGAGCGCTACGTCCGCCAAGGCTACAACCTCATCTTCGCCACGAGCTTTGGATACATGGACGCCGTGCTCGCGGTGGCGAAGCGGCACCCCGACGTCGTCTTCATGCACGCCTCCGGCATCAAGTCGGCGGCCAACGTCGGGACCTACTATGGCCGGATGTACCAGGCGCGGTATCTCACTGGCCTCGTCGCCGGCAAGATGACGAAGAGCCAGATCGTCGGCTACGTGGCAGCCCACCCGACGCCCACCGTCGTTCGCGGCATCAACGCGTTCGCCCTCGGCGTGCGAGCGGCCAATCCGAAGGCGAAGGTCCGCGTGGTCTGGACCAATTCCTGGTACGACGCGGCCAAGGAGCGCGAAGCCGCGGAGAGCCTGCTCGACTTCGGGGCCGACGTGATCACCCAGCACCAGGACACCCCCGCGACGCAACAGGCCGCCGAGCGGCGCGGACGATACTCCATCGGTTACAACGCCGACATGCGGGCCTTCGCGCCGAAGGCTCACCTGACCGCCGCCATCTGGCGCTGGGAACGGCTCTACACCGACACCGTCAAGCAGGTTCAGGAGGGGACGTGGAAGAGCGCCCATTTCTGGCCGGGCATCGAGTCGGGCGTGGTCGACCTCGCTCCCTTCAGCGAGGCCGTGCCAGCCGAGGTGCGCACGCTGGTGGAGGCCAAGAAGGCCGACATCGCGGCGAAGCGGACTGACGTGTTCACCGGCCCCATCCGGGATCAGGAAGGTAACGTCGTCGTCGAAGCCGGGAAGGCGCTGAGCGACGCCGAGATCGTTGCCATCAACTTCCTCGTCGAGGGCGTCGTCGGAACTCTGCCGAAGAGAAAGTGAGCCGAGTCACGGTCCTCGCCTTGCGGGGGGTGCGCAAGACCTTCCCCGGAGTGATCGCCAACGACGGGATCGATCTCGAGGTTCGCGACGGCGAAGTTCATGCGCTCCTCGGCGAGAATGGGGCGGGCAAGACGACCCTCATGAACATCCTCGCCGGGCTCTACCAGCCCGACGCCGGGATGATTCTCCTCGACGGTCACCCCGTGCGGTTGTCCTCGCCCCGGGACGCCTACCGTCACGGGATCGGCATGGTGCACCAGTCATTCAAGCTGGTGCCGTCGCTGACCGTCATCGAGAACACGCTCCTCGGCCTGGAGAGTGCAGCGGGGGGAGCGGCCGATGCACCGCCGCGCGCGGTCGCATGGCGCCTCGACATCGAGAACCACCGCGCCCCCATCGCGCACACCGCCGCCAGGTTCAACCTGTCCGTCGACGTCGATGCCCCGGTCTGGCATCTCTCGGTGGGTGAGCAGCAACGCGTCGAGATCATCAGGATGCTCTACCGTGGCGTGCGAATCGTCATCGTCGATGAACCCACGGCGGCGCTCACGCCCTCCGAAGCCGGGGGACTGTTGACGACGCTGCGACGGATGGCGCAGGACGGCTGCAGCGTCATCTTCGTCTCGCACAAGCTCGATGAGGTGATGGCCGTGGCCGACCGGGTCTCGGTGATTCGCCATGGCCGGACGGTCACCACCGTTCCGGTCGGCGAAACGAATCGCCGACAGCTGGCGGCGCTGATGATGGGCGAGGCGGATGACAAGGCCCGCGTCGCAGTCCACGTCGGTCCGCGCGGGCGTGGCCCCACGGTCCTCTCGTGTGAGGATCTCTCGGTCGGCGGCGATCACGGTCGGCGGGCGGTCCACGGACTGACGCTGACGGTCAGCGCCGGCGAGGTGGTCGGGATCGCCGGCGTGGCGGGTAACGGGCAGCGGGAACTGGCGGAGGCTCTCGTGGGGCTGCGCCCCATCAGCGGCGGCACCATTCGCCTGGAAGGCCGCGACGTCACGCGGGCCTCGGTCTTCGCCCGGATCCAGGCCGGCTTGCGGTATTTGCCGGCCGACCGGCTGCGGGTCGGCGCCGCGCCGAATTTGTCCGTCGCCGAGAACCTGGTCTTGAAGCGCTTTCGCGAGCCCGCGTTCGGATCCTGGATGTGGCAGGATCGGCGCGCAGTCGGCGAACACGCCCTCAGGCTGATGCGCACCTTTACGGTCACCGGGGGCGAGCCTCACACGCCGGTCCGGCTGCTCTCCGGCGGCAACCTCCAAAAAATGCTGCTGGCGCGCGAGCTGACGCTCACGGGCAGCATGATCGTCGCGGAATCCCCGTCTCGGGGACTGGACATCGGCGCCACCCGCTTTGCGCATGCTCTGCTCGAGGAGGAGGCCGCCCTGGGCCGAGGTGTGCTCCTCGTCTCCGAAGATGCCGACGAGCTGTTACTGCTGTGCGACCGGATCGCGGTGATGTCCAGTGGTCGCCTTATCGGGATGCTGTCTCGCGACACGGCCTCCCGCGAGCGGTTGGGACTGCTGATGGCCGGCGTACCGGACGCGTGAGCCCGACACTGCTCGTCCAGCCGCGCCTATACAGAACGAGGTCCCGACTCGTGCTCGTGTGGACGGCCTCGGTGGCAGCCTCCCTGACCTTGGGCGGACTCCTGCTGCTCGTCGCCGGCGTGCCGCCGCTGACGGCGTACCTGGACATGTTCGGGGAGGCGTTCGGCACGGCCTACGGACTGTCCGAGACTCTCGTGCGGGCCACGCCACTCATCCTCGCAGGGCTGGGCGTCATGCTCGCGTTCAAGCTGCTGTTCTGGAACATCGGAGCCGAGGGGCAACTGTACCTTGGCGCCTGCGCCGCCACCGTCGCCGCTGCCCTGCCGCTGCCCCTCGACACCCCGTGGCTTCGCCTGCCGGCGATGGTCGTCGCCGCCCTCGCCGCGGGCGCGGCGTGGGCGCTGATCCCCGCCGCGTTGAAGCTGACCCGAGACGTGAACGAGATCCTCACCAGCCTTCTCCTCAACTACGTGGCGATCGCGTTCGTCCGCTATCTCGTCTACGGTCCGTGGCGCGATCCCGCCTCGGCGAATTTTCCCTTGACGCCACTCTTCCCGGAATCCGCGCAGCTCGCGCGGCTGGGAGATCTCCGGATCAACGCCGGCTTCTTGCTTGCACTCGTCGTGCTGGCGCTCGTCCATGTGGTGCAGGAAAGGAGCCGCTTCGGGTTCGCGATTCGAGTGATCGGCGACAACCCCCGCGCCGCCCGCTACGCGGGGATCCACGTGGCCGGCACGACGCTGGTCGTGGTCGCCATGAGCGGCGCGCTCGCAGGACTGGCCGGCATGGTGGAGGTGGCCGGGATCCAGCATCGCCTGATCCCCGGTCTATCACCGGGATATGGCTACACGGCGATCATCGTCGCGTTGCTCGGTCAACTCCATCCCATCGGGATCCTTGCCTCGGGGGTGCTCCTTGGCGGGTTGTTCGTCGGCGGTGAAATCCTACAGATCACGCGGCAGATCCCGCTCTCGGTGGTGTTCATGTTCCAGGGCCTGCTATTGCTGACCGTCACCGCCGGCGAGTTCTTCGCGCGCTATCGCCTGGTCCTCAGACGGATCCCCGCCGTCGAGCGCGGCGGCGAGGGCGCGTCGTGATGGAGACGGCGTTCCTGGCCGCCATCGCCG
This sequence comes from Candidatus Rokuibacteriota bacterium, assembly GCA_050731715.1. GTDB lineage: Bacteria > Methylomirabilota > Methylomirabilia > Rokubacteriales > CSP1-6 > 40CM-4-69-5. The sequence continues at coordinate 17,737 of JBOHPM010000005.1, read as the reverse complement.
CCGCCGCCATCCGGGCAAGCACTCCGCTCTTGCTGGCCTGCATCGGCGAGATCATCACCGAGCGTGCCGGCGTCCTGAATCTCGGGGTCGAAGGCTTGATGCTGGTCGGCGCCCTGAGTGGCTTTGCCGTCACCATCGCCTCGGGCAGCCTTTTCCTCGGTCTCGTCGCCGCCTCCGTCGGCGCCGCGCTCCTGGCGCTGCTGCACGCCTTCGCCAGCATCACGCTGCGAGCCAACCAGATCGTGAGCGGTCTCGCCCTGGTGTTTCTGGCCACGGGGGTCACGGATCTCTTCGGACGCCCCTACGTCGGCATGACCCAGCCGGCGCGGATCGCCGCGTCATCTTCAGGCCCGGCCGCGTGGCCGATAGTGGGCCCGATTCTGCTGGCGCATGACCCGATCGTGTACCTGTCGTATCTGCTCGTGCCCGCGACGTGGTACTTTCTATTCCGGACGCGCCCGGGCCTGCACCTGCGCGCCGTCGGGGAGAGCCCGGAGACGGCGGATGCGATGGGAGTGTCGGTGGTGAGGGTACGGTATCTGGCGACCGGAGTTGGGGGCGCCCTCGCGGGCCTGGGCGGAGCCTACCTGTCCCTGCTCTACACGCCGCTCTGGGTCCCTCAGATGACGGCGGGGCGCGGCTGGATCGCGCTCGCGCTGGTCGCATTCGCCAGCTGGGAGCCCCGCCGGGCATTGCTGGGCGCCATCCTTTTTGGAGGCATCGATGTTCTTCAGTTCCGGCTTCAGGCCGCCGGTTCGCAGCTGCCATCCGACGTGCTCCTCATGCTGCCGTATCTCGGCACGATCATCTTCCTGACCGCCACGCAATCCGCGCGGGCTCGCCGCTCCGAGGCGGCGCCTGCCGCGCTGGGCCTGGCCTACACGCGCGAGGAGCGTGTGTGACGCGCCATGTCTGACCGGACGTCATCCGAGCGGCCGGCGCCCTACAAGAGCAAGCTACGTAATTGGGATCGCGTGGCCAGCGTCCGCATCACTCCCCGGCGCGTGGTTTCGGATGACGAGCCTGCCGGCAAGCTCTATTTCTCCCCCGACCTCGCGCCGAACATTCAGCATCCGCTGGTCCGTGCGCTCGGCCCGCAAGCCGTCGAGGCCATCCTGGTCCGCCGACTCTACCGGTATCTCGACTTCACGGTGGCGCTGGAGCAAAACGCCGTCAACCCGATCGTCACCGCCATTGGCCAGGGAACGTCGGGGCTGGACCTGCCGCAGGACATGGTGTTCGATGCGTTCAAGATCTACTGCGATGAGGCATATCACGCCCTCTTCTGCCTCGACCTGAAGCATCAGGTGGAGGCACGGACCGGCGTCGCTGCGCCGCCCTTCTTCGTGCCGGCGTTCGCGCGCCGGCTGGACGACGTCCAGTCCACGATGCCGGGTGAGCTGAGGGAGCTCGTTCGCATGTCCTTCGCGATCATCTCCGAGACCGCCATGGCCGCGCTTCTCTCGACAATTCCCAGGGACGAGCGGGTCGTCACCGCCGTCCGCAAAGTCATCGCCGATCACGCGGAGGACGAGAGCCGTCACCAATCATATTTTTCCAGGTTGCTGGAGATCTGGTGGCCGCGGCTGACCCGATCCCAGCAGGCATCGATCGGCCCGCACCTGCCGCAGCTCATCTTCGCCTATCTGGAGCCCGACTACGGCGGGCTGGCGTGGGAGCTCAGCATCGACGGCCTGTCCGCCGGGGACGGCAAGCGCATCGTCGAGGAGTGTTTTCCGCGCGACTCGGTGGTCAGCCGCGTGAGAGCCAACGCCACCGCCACGCTACGGTTGTTCGAGCGCTGCGCGGTGCTCGACGATCCGCGCACGGCGGACGAATTCCACCGTTGCGGGCTCGTGGGGTAGACACCCGCCGCTCGCGGCGGGCTTAGAACTCCGATCGCTTTCCGTGCGAAGCGCGGACCACGGTCGTGATGCCGCCGCGGACGTAGAAGTCGCCGATGACCTCGATCCAGCGTGGGTGGGCGACGTTCACGATGTCGTCCAAGATGCGGTTGATCACGTCCTCGTGAAACGCCCCCTCATTCCGATACGACCAGATGTACAGCTTCAATGACTTGAGCTCGACGATGTGTTGATCGGGCACGAGACGGATCTTGATGGTCGCGAAGTCCGGCTGCCCCGTCCGCGGACAGAGGCAGGTGAACTCGGGAATGGTCATGCTCACTTCGTAGTCCCGGTCCGGGTGCGGGTTCGGGGCGGTCTCGAGCACCTTCGATGGTTGCGTGGGCACGGAAAGTCTGTACCACGATCGGGAAAGAGCGTCAATGACCTCTGGGCGCGATGCTTGCGGGCGTCACCTCACCTCTGCTAGCCTTCTCGGCACCGTGTCAAGGGCCGAGATGGCCACCGTCAGTGCTCTGCGGGATGCTCGGACGCGTCGCCTCTTGGAGGCACCGATCCTCCCCACCCTTGTCCGCCTGGCCCTGCCGAACATCCTCACGCTCGTCGCGCTCCTCGCCGTGGTCACCGTCGACGGCGCCCTCGTGGGATCGCTGGGGCCCGACGCCCTCGCGGGGGTCTCCCTCGTGTTCCCGCTCATGATGTTGATGCAGCAAATGGCCGCCAGCGGCATGGGCAGCGGCGTGGCCTCGGCCGTCGCGCGGGCGCTGGGGGCGGGGCAGCGCGAGGAAGCGGAAACCCTGGCCGTCCACGCCGTCGTCATCGCGATCGGCATGGCGAGCCTGTTCACGAGCAGTCTGCTGCTGGGAGGACCGACCCTCTATCGTGCGATCGGCACCAGCGGCGGCGCGCTCCAGGCCGCGATCACGTACTCCAACGTGCTGTTTTCCTGCGCCCTCGCCCCATGGCTGCAGTACACGCTGTCGAGCATCGTGCGCGGCACCGGGAACATGATGCTCCCCGCCGCCGTCAACCTCGGGAGCGCCACCATCCACGTCGTCCTCCTCGCTGCGCTGATCAGCGGATGGGGACCATTCCCCCGGCTCGGTGTGAGCGCGGCCGGGATCGCGGTCGGCGCCTCGTTCGGACTGGGCAGCCTCGTGCTGCTGGGCTATCTCCGCTCGGGCCGGAGCATCATCAGGCTCCCGCTGGGTGGCCGCGCCCTCCGCCGTCAGGTGTTCTGGGAGATCCTCAGGGTCGGTGTCCCCGGCTCGCTCAACACGGTCGTGACCAATCTCACCATCGTGATCTTCACCGGGCTCGTCGGCCAGTTCGGACCCTTTGCCCTCGCCGGGTACGGAACGGGGGCCCGTCTCGAATATGTCCAGATCACGCTGGTGGTCGGCTTCGGCTCGGCGCTGGTGACGATGGTCGCGACCAATATCGGCGCCGGTCAGTACGCGCGAGCGAAGACCATCGCGTGGATCGGAGCGGGAGTCGCCGCCGCGGTGAGCGAGACCATCGGACTCCTCGCGGCCCTGTTTCCCCATGCCTGGATCGGTCTCTTCAGCGACGAGCCTCGCGTGATCGCCGCTGCCGCACGCTATCTCGCGACCGTTGGCCCCTTCTATGGCTTCTTCGGAATGGGGTTGGCGCTCTACTTCGCGTTGCAGGGCGCCGGCCGACCGCGCTGGCCGCTGATCGCCAACTGTGCACGGCTCGTCATTACGATCGGAGGCGGCTGGCTCGCCGGTCACTGGTACGGAGGCGGTCTCGCTGCGGTGTTCGCGGCCGTCGCCGCCGCCTTCGTCCTCTACGGAAGCACCATCGTTGCCGCCCTCAAGGCTGGCTCCTGGCGTTGATCCTCCGTGTCCGGGCGCTCAGACGACGCTGCGCGCGCTCGCGACATACCGGGTGGGGTCGTCCACGCCGTTGTCCGTGAACGCTCGACGTCGAAGCAGGCAGGGATCACAGCCGCCGCACGCCTCGCCCTGGGGTGAGGGCTGGTAGCACGACACGGTGAGCGCGTAATCCACGCCCTCGTCGAGACCGCGGCGCACGATCTGGGCCTTGGTCAGGTGGATCAACGGCGTGTGGATCTTCAACGATTGCCTTCCCTCGACGCCGGCCTTCGTGGCCAGGTTCGCCATCCTTTCGTAGGCGGCGATGTACTCCGGCCGGCAGTCCGGGTAGCCGCTGTAATCCACGGCATTGACGCCGATGAAGATGTCACTGGCTTCGAGGACCTCCGCCCACGCCAGCGCGAAGGAAAGCAGGATGGTGTTGCGGGCTGGAACATAGGTGACCGGGATCCCGTGCGACATCTCGTCGAAGCTGCGTCCCCGCGGTATCGCGATATCACTGGTGAGCGCCGAACCGCCGAAGACTCGCAGGTCGATCTTCGCCACCACGTGGTCGGCGACTCCAAACCGCTCGACGATCTGCCGTGCCGCGTCGATCTCGGCCCTCGCCCGCTGGCCATAGTCGAAGCTCAGCGCGAAGAGCTCGAAGCCCTCGCTTTTCGCGATGGCCAAGGTCGTCGTCGAATCGAGCCCGCCGCTCAGCAGGACCACCGCTCTTCGCTTGGCGTTCATGGCTCCCTCCCCGCTACCCTGGACCATAATACGGCCTCGAGGTCGGGACAGCTTATGCCACCGCCTGCTGGCCCGCAAGGCGCAAGATCGGCCCCGGCGGTTCATGCGGGCGACTCGCCTGCATCAAGTTGTGGCCGGCGAGTGGCGTATCTAAATTTCAGGACTCCTGACATGAGGCTGTAGACGTGCGAATTGTCTCGACTTCCCTCGGAGACCGCGTAATAATTAGTGCATCCCACGAGGAAGGTCGCGCATGCCCACGAACATCGGCACGCCCGAGGCGAAGTACGCGACCTGGCCGTTCCGTTGCATTCCTGATCGCCGATTCCGGCGCATCGTGATCACCCGTTCCGGGGATCATGATCGCCGGTTCCGAGCCTGATCGCTCGTCGGTAGCCCCGGCGGCTCGGTAGGGTGGCCCTCTGAGGAGGGTCCCGACCGCCATGACGGAGAGGCTACTGATGAGGCAAATCCACGGGATTCTTCGACTGAAGTACGAGCAGCGCCTGCCCCACCGAGCGATCGCCCGGACCTGCGGCGTGGGGGTGGGGACGGTGGGAGCGTACTGCCACCGGGCCCAGCAGGCGGGCCTGACGTGGCCGCTGCCGGCTGAGTGGGACGACGCCCAGCTGGAGGCTCGGCTCTTCCGGCGGGTGGGCGACGTCGTGGGGGTCCCCCGGCCCCTGCCCGACATGGCGTGGGTGCACCAGGAGCTCAAGCGCGTAGTGTCCGAATACTCCGCCGAGCCCGGACCCGGTACAGGGCAGGAATGTGGCACGGTACGATCCGCCTATGACGGCCAACCTCTCCCCCTTGCGGTTGCTGCTCGTGGTCCTCGCAGGATGGGTCAACCGCCACCAACAACAGATCATCGAGTATTTGGTGGAGGAGAACCGTGTTCTCAAGGAGCAGCTGAAGGGGCGGCGCCTTCGGTTGACCGACGACCAGCGCCGGCGCCTCGCGGCGAAGGGCCATCGACTCGGTCGTCGGGTCCTGAAGCAGGTAGCGACCATCGTGACGCCCGACACGATCCTCCGGTGGCACCGGCGCCTGATCGCCCAGAAGTGGACGTACACGCCGAAACGGCCGGGGCGTCCCGGGATAATGAAGGAGGTCGCGTCGCTCATTGTCCGGATAGCCACCGAGAATCCCGCGTGGGGCTACGGTCGCATCCAGGGCGCGTTGAAGAATCTCGACCGCCGCGTCGCCAGAAGTACAGTCGCCAAGGTGCTGAAAGACAATGGGATCCCGCCCGCGCCGGGGCGGCCATCGTCTTGGCGGACCTTTCTGCGGGCCCACTGGGGTGCGATCGCCGGGGCCGACTTCTTAACGACTGAAGTCTGGACGCCTCGGGGGCTGGTGACCTACTACACGCTGTTTGTGATCGACCTCCGAAGCCGGCGGGTCCGCGTGGTGAGGTCGACGCCCAATCCCGATGCCGCATTTATGGCCCAGGCGGCGCGCTCGCTCACTGACGCCGTCGACGGGTTCCTGGCAAGCCATCGCGTCCTCATCTGCGACCGGGACGGGAAATGGACGGAGGGATTCCGAGACATCGTGGAAGGCGCGGGGGTTCGCGTCGTCCTGACACCCCTCCAGGGGCCGAACGCCAACGCCTACGCGGAGAGGTTCGTGCGCTCCGTGCGCGAGGAGTGCCTCGATCGTCTGATCCTCTTCGGCGAGCGACGCCTGATCCGAGCGCTCGACGAGTTCGTGGCGCATTACCACGGGGAGCGGAACCATCAGGGGCTCGGCAACCACTTGATCGCACCGGAACCTCGCCGGCGCGCGGGCACCCAGGTTCGCTGCCGCGAGCGGTTGGGCGGGCTGTTGCGCTATTACCACCGTGCGGCCTGAGCATGGGATGAGTTTTCGGACACTACGAGCTCGAGGAGGTGTTCCGGCGCTGGGACTCTCGGCCTGTCGGGCAGGTCATCGCGGTGATCAACCCGATCCTGCGGGGGCTGGGTGAACTACTTCCGGGTGGGGAACGCGGCGCGGTGCTTCGACTTCGTGAAGGCCTGGGTCGAGAAGAAGGTGCGGCGGCACATGATGCGGGCGAGGGGCCGCCAGGGCTTCGGCTGGAAGCGGTGGAGTACGGCGTGGATCTACACCGTGCTCGGGGTCTTCAGCGACTACCGGGTGCAGTACCAGGTCCGGGCTTGAAAGCGCGCCCAGCGCGATAGGTCGCATAACCCTTGACACGAAACCGGCAGGAGAGCGGCGTACGGGAAATCTGTATGCGCCGTTCGAACGGGCGGGGGCTGGAGACGGGCGCTTGCGTGCCGCGCCAGCCCTCGACCCTACACGTCAAAGCCCCTAACCCCTTTCGGTCACCCAGACTTCACCCAGGAAGTCGCTTGTCCGTCGCTTTTAGTACCTGGCGTCCAGATGCCGGGCGTCGACGCTCGAGCGTCACCACGTGATGTTCGATGAGCATGAGCATGACGGAAGGTGATCCAGTGCACGGCGGTCTGCGAGTCGAGCTACTCGTCGAGCACTAGCCCGCACTGGCGGAGCGGGATGCGGCCGCTCGGTACTCAGCCACGCCCATTGCGGCGAGCGTCTTCCGGCCGTGCGGCGTGACGGAGAGGGCCCGGCTCTCGGGAATGCGCGCAACCAGGCGTCGCGCGAGGAAAGCCTCCGCCAGGGCCGCGCCCACGGCGCCGGAGATGTGGTGGCGTCGCTCGGTCCAGTCGATGCAGCCGCGGCGCTTCGCGCCGCGCGCCTTCGGGAGATCGACGCCGAGTCCCGCGAGGAATCGCTCACCGGTCGGGGTGACTTCCCCACCGCCGTCGACGAGCACGATATGGTGGCGGCGCAGGAGCATGTCGCACACGGCAACGCCCAGGCGCCCCGCCATGTGGTCGTAGCACATACGGGCTTCCCGGAGCGCCGGCTCGACGCGATCGTGGGGCGGCCAGCCGTTGGATGGGATGATCGCCACCGTCATCAGCCCCTCGATGGCCCGGGCGACCTCCGCGGAGCGCAGCCGGTAATAGTGGCAGCGGCCCTGCTTCTCCATCACCAGCAGGTGGCCGGCGAGCAGGCGGGAGAGATGGTTGCTCGCCGTCGCCGCCGTTACCCCCGCGAAGTAGGCCAATTCCTTCGCGGTCATCGCGCGGCCGGTGAGCAACGCGGTCAGGATGCGGGTCCGGGCGGGCTCGCCCACAAGCGCCGCCACCGTGGAGAGCATGTCCGTGTCTCCCATGACTGAAGACTAGAGGGCGGGGCCATTCGCCGCAAGTCCGGACGCTTCGGGCTGGATCGAAGCGTTCCGCGTGGACGGGCGCGAGCCGCGTGGCCATACTCTGGAAAAAAGGAGGCCGTCATGCTCACATTGTGCATCCGCTACACGCTGGACTCCACCAAGCTCGCCGATTTCGAGGCCTACGCGCGTGCCGTGACCGGTCCCATCGAGCGCTGCGGCGGCAAGGTCGTCGGCTACTTCGCTCCGACGAAGTTCGCCGGGCCCACCAACGTCGGGCTCTCGCTCATCGATTTCCCGAGTCTCGCAGCCTACGAGCGGTACCGCGAGGCTCTGGCCGCCGATTCCGAGCACGCGGACGTGGCGCGGCGCGCCGCCCAGTCCGGCGTCATCCTGGTCGAGGACCGCTCGTTCGTGCAGCGCACGTCGTAGGCGCGCCCGTTGCCACACCAGCGCGTCGTGGGCCGCTACGGATCCCCCCGTCGGAGAGCGCCCCCCGTCGCTGGGTCGCGGGGGGCTCACCACCGCGCCGATTCCGCAAGCGCCGATCTCCAGCCCCCTGCAACGACGAGCGCTACACGGTCGAGGAACTCTTTGCCGTGGTCAGTGCGCTTGCCAAGGCCGCCGACCCGCGAATCTGGCTGATGAAACGCCCGCCGAACTTGGACGGTCACTGCCAGGATCTCGTCGATCTTCGAGTGGGCGGTCGTGAGCCTGATCGGGTGGATCGTCATCGCGACTATACGCACGTCCGTGTGGCAGAAGCTTCTCGATCCTGACGCCGTTTGAGGGATCCAGGGCCAACACGCCTCGACCCATCGTGAGAGCAGCATGCCGTCTCAGACGTGGCCGAGGATCACGGCGAGTCGCACGCGAGAGCTCTTGGCTAAATCCGCGTGGAACCGTGCTCGATCGCCCACCGGATTTCCATCCCCTGACGAACCCTGTTGACTCAACACGCCGCAAGCCGTTGATTTCGTGGCAAAAACGTGTGGCGCGATGGGAACACGGGTTCGAATCCCGTTGGGGCCACCACAGAAAATCACGAACTTCCGCCGCACGGCGGTCCGCTGACCCTTGATCTCTCCCTGTTTTCGTGCGCACCCCGTGCACACTCGGCGCGCTTCGGTACACACCCCGTCCGAGTATGATGACTGCCGGAGGGGACCACCATGGGCAAGCCGAAGCCGCGCAGCGTGGCCATCGAGAGGAACATCTGCCGCGTGCTGGTGAAGCAGCGCTGGGCCTATCGCGTCCAGATGGGCTCGCGCGGGCGCGGCCACCGCCGCTCGAAGCTCTGCCAGACCCTGGAAGAAGCCTTGCAGATCAAGAAGGCGTGGCTCGCCGGCGGAGTGCCTGCGGCGAACGCGACCGATGATCCTGCCGACGCCGCACCAGCCACGGTCGACGACGGCCTGCGCCACTACGTCCTGGCCCTCGCGCAGCCGCGGAAGAACGACCGCCCCGGCCAGGCCGAGGCCCGTGCTGGACGCGCCGAGCAGGTGCGGCTCGCGCTGCGGGCGGTGCACGCCGAGTTCGCCAACACGGCCATGAGTGCCGTCACCGTCCCGGACATCGAGGAGTTCGTGCGGCGGCGCCTGGCGTCGGGCGGCTCGCTCAAGGCGCCAGGAGAGTTGACGGCGGCGGGCTGCGCGAACAACACGGTCGTGCGCGACCTCCGGGCGCTCCGCGCCATGCTGAAGGCCGTGCGGCCTGACTTCAAGGTGCCCGCCCACGTCTTTCCAGCCGAGAACCTGACGCGGGTCCGGCAACTGACGCCCACGCAGCAGGTCACCATCTACGACGACATGGCCCTCCGGTCAGGGCCGCTGTTCGCCCGGCTCGCGAAGCTCTGTCTGCTCGGCGTGCTCCGACAGCAGGACGCCCGCTATCTCGAGCGCTCGATGGTCCGCCTGGCCGAGCGCGTGCTGTTGCTGCCCCAGACGAAGAGCGGTCAGCCCCGGATCGTGCGCCTGAGCCAGGAGGCCGTGGAGCTACTCGCCGCCCAGCTCGCCGAGATCCCGCCAACCCAGGTGTACGTCTTCGCCGATCCGAAGACCGGCAAACCCTACTCGCGCTATCACATCTGGCGCGTGTGGCATGCCTCGGCCCAGGCATGCGGGCTCCAGGACTTCACGTTCCACGACCAGCGGCATCACGGGCCGACGCTCGCCGTGAACCACGGCGCGAACACGGCGACGCTCAAGGCCCTGCTGGGCGTCAAGAGCGACCGGATGGTCGACCGCTATGCGCACGTCATGAGCCCGACCGTCGAAGCGTACCTCGAGCAGATCAGTCGCCACGGCGCCGCTCCGATGGGATCGTCATGAAGGCGCGCCGCACGTCGCCGCGCGTGACGGGTGGGCCGGCCTGGCCCCGGAGCACCTCGCGGGTCCACAGCAGCGTCCTCACCGTGTCCAGGTAGTCGGGCCAGCGGCTCGGATCCTTGTCGAGCGCACGCTCGAGCTCGATGAGACGCGCGGCAAGCATGCGTTCGGCGCGCGCGAGCGGACTCATCGTCGATGCCATAGCGTCTCCCCGCTGTTCCACGCCTCACGTCTCCGGGTCTCGGCGGCAACGGCGCCGGGCGGTCAGGACCCTCACCACGTCGCCGCGGCGCCAGCCCACGACACGGCCGCGTGCCGGCCGTCCATCGGCTCGACACTCGAGAAGGTGAAGCACTCCTGGTAGATCCGATGCCCGTAGTGTCCGAAAACTCATCCCATGCTCAGGCCGCGCGGTGGTCTGGGACGGTGGGGTGCGCCGTTTGGGGAGGAGCCGGGAGACGGTGCGCTCGCCCACGTCGATGCCGAGCTTGAGCAGCTCACCATGGATTCTGGGGGCACCCCACAGCGGATTGGCGGCGGCCATTCGTGTGACGAGGGCCTTGATCGCGGCGTTCACGCGCGGGCGACCTCCGGTGGGCTGGCCGGAGAGCTTGGTCCAGTGCTCGCGGAAGCGGCGCCGCTGCCAACGCGGGACGGTGTTGGGGGTCACGATCACGAGGGGCCGCCTCCACCCCACCCAGAGTCTGGCCAGCCAGACCCAGAAGAGGCGATCAGTCTTGCGTAGTCGCGGCCGGGTCACCGTTCGCTTGTAGACGATGAGCTGCTGGCGCAAGGCCAGGTTCTCAAAAGCGAGCTGGCGATGGCCGCCGAAGAGGAAGGGGGGGAGCGAAGCAGATGGAACACGAGAGTGATCATCGGGCCGGGATTGTGTCCGGATCAGGGCCGACAGATCAACCACTTGCGCGCCGGCCGGAGTTTGCTCAGAAAACTCCCGCCCAGATAACACCCCGCGCTCAGGCCGCAGGTTCGAGGATGACGCGGTACCCCTGACGCTCCAGGAGCTGAACCGCCCGATGTCGGACGCGGTCCGCATGGCGGCGCTCGTAGTAGTCGGCGCCCGGGTCGTGGTACGTGGTCTTGCGGGCCAGCAGGTGGTAGGCGGCCACCAGCATCGCGTGGGCCACGGCGACGACCGCCTTCTTGTGGCCGCGATGCCGCATCACCCGCCGATAGCGAGCGGCCAGGGCGCCCTTGGTCGAGCGGGTGCCGGCGGGGAGCGCGGCTTGAATGAGGACGCTGCGCAGCCAGCGGTTGCCCTTGCGGGTCCGCCCCGATTTGTGTTTGCCCGCGCTCTCGTTGTTGCCCGGACAGAGGCCGGCCCAGCTCGCGAGGTGCCCGGCCGTGGGGAACACGCTCATGTCCACGCCGATCTCGGCGATCAGGACCTCCGCGGTTCGTTGATTCACGCCGGGGATCGTGTCCAGGCGGCTCACTTCCTCCGCCAGCGGGGCCATCACCGCCTCGATGTGCCGACTCACCGTCTCGATGACCTCGTCGAGGTAGTCGAGGTGGGCCAGCACTTGACTGACCAGGAAGGCGTGATGAGGACGGAAGCGCCCGGCCAGGGCCTGGCGCAACGCGGGGAGCTTCCGGCGCAGCGCCCCGCGCGCCAGGTCGGCCAAGACGTCGGGGTCGAGGGTGCCCTGGGTCAGGGCCTCGAGCATCGCGCGCCCGGAGACCCCGAGGACGTTACTGGCCACCGAGGCCACCTTGATGCCCGCGTCTTCGAGCACCTTCTGGAGGTGATTGGTCTCACGCGTGTGCTCGCCGATCAGCGCCGCGCGGTAGCGCGTGAGATCGCGGAGTTCGCGGATCGGAGCCGGCGGCACAAAGCTTCCCCGGACCAGCCCATGCTCCAGCAGCTGCGCGATCCAGACGCAGTCCTTGACGTCCGTCTTGCGCCCCGGTACCTGCGCGATCTGCGCGGCGTTGGCCAGCACACACGCGATCCCGTAGTGTCCGAATACTCGGCCGAGCCCGTACCCGGTACAGGGCCGGAATGTAGCACGGTAAGATCCGCCTATGACGGCCGACCTCTCTCCCTTGCGGCTGCTGCTCGTGACCCTCGCTGGATGGGTTAACCGCCACCAACAACAGGTCATCGAGTACTTGGTGGAAGAGAACGGTCTTCTCAAGGAGCAGCTGAAGGGGCGGCGCGTTCGGTTGACCGACGACCAGCGCCGCCGCCTCGCGGCGAAGGGCCAGCGACTCGGTCGCCGGGTCCTGAGGCAGGTGGCGACCATCGTGACCCCGGACACAATCCTGCGGTGGCACCGGCGGCTGATCGCCCAGAAGTGGACGTTCGCGCCGAAGCGGCCGGGGCGTCCTGGGATCATGAAGGAGGTCTCGTCGCTCATTCTGCGGATGGCCAGGGAGAATCCAGCGTGGGGCTACAGTCGCATCGAGGGTGCATTGAAGAATCTCGGCCACCGCGTGGCGAGAAGTACGGTCGCCAAGGTGCTGAAAGACAACGGGATCCCGCCCGCGCCGGGGCGCCCATCGTCCTGGCGCACCTTTCTGCGGGCTCACTGGGGCGAGATCGCGGGGGCTGATTTCTTCACTACCGAAGTCTGGACGCCTCGGGGGCTGGTGACCTACTACACGCCTTTTGTGATCGACCTCCGGAGCCGGCGGGTCCACGTGATGGGGTCGACGCCCAATCCTGATGCCGCATTTATGGCCCAGGCGGCGCGCTGTCTCACCGACGCCGTCGATGGGTTCCTGGCGCGCCATTGGGTCCTCATCTGCGACCGGGACGGCAAGTGGACGGAGGGATTCCGAGACATCGTGGAAGGCGCGGGGGTTCGCGTCGTCCTGACGCCCATCCAAGCGCCGAACGCCAAGGCTCAGGCTTCATACTGCACCTCATTCCGCATGTGTGACGCACACTGCGGATAGCGGCGGCGGTCGCGGAATCGCTTTCCTTGCTGAGGGCGAGGAAGTGGGCCAGTCGGGGGCTCGAAGAGGAGGAAGCCTTTGTCATCGGCCCGTACGGCGCGGAGGACGCCTTCGCGTGCCCAGCACTTCGCGGTGCTGGAATGCAGACGAAGCTGGGTAGAGATCTCGGCGGCGGTCAGCCACCCGGCGTTCCGGAGATACTCGGCCAAGCTCGGAATCCCGTAAGCGTTCCGGATGTGCCGGACCACCAGGCGATGGAATGGCTGCCCGGTGCCAGAGCGGAGCCAGCGCCTGTTCAGTGTGGTCGCGACCTGCCGATCGGTCTGCTCCGCAGCCAGTCCGCGAATCATCTCGACGATGGCCGCCGACGTCCGTCGAAGAGCGGGGGCGCTGAGGGGCACGGGCCGTTCGACGGTCGTCGTCGCCCCACCCTTCCAGCGAATGGCGATCCGGATCGCACGGTCGCGGAGCAGCGTCACATCCTCGATCAGCAGCCGGAGCATCCGCTTGCGCTCACGCATCGCTGTCCGCGGATCATGCCACACCCGCGGCAGATCGCTCGCGAGCGCGTGAATCCGTGCGCAGTCGTCGGCGGTGAGCTCACGCCCCTCCGCTTCGGTGACCCGCCGATACTCCCTCTCGGCGTCGGCGAGCCGCGCCAGCTTCTCGTTCCACTGGCGCTCGAGGCTGTCCGCCACCAAGCGGTGTTCGGGGCGCACGAGCAGAAACTGCCGCTGGGCCAGCGCCGCCTCCTCGCGCGCGCGCTCGACCTGCGCGCGGCGCAGCCGATCGACGTCGGCCTTGCGCGCCCGCAGCTCAGCGAAGACTTCGAGCGCCACGTCGAGGGCGGCGGGAGTGACCGCCTCGAGGACGACCTGCGCGACCGCGGCATCGAGGCCCGTACCGGGGATCGTCTGACACGCGGGCTCGGCCCGCGCGATCCTCTGGCGTTGGCACACGTAGACCGGCGCTGGGTGCCCCTGGCTGACGGTATAGCGGACCGTCATCCGATCACCGCAGCGGCCACAGAGCACGAGCCCTTGGAGCAGGGCGACGCCCTCCCGCGCGGGACTCCGGCGGCGATCCGGCCCATAGCCGTTGGCGTTCGCCAAGAGCGTTGCCTGATTCGTCTCGAACTCTTCCCAGGTGATGTAGCCGGGATGGGCGTTGGGCAGGAAGACCGGCCATTCGGCCCGGGGCCGGCGGCAATTCCGCTGCTGCCCGGGAATGACCACCCTGCGCTGGCGCGTGCGCCCGTACACGAAGGCGCCGGCGTAGCGGGGATTGTGCAGGAGGTTGAGCACCCGGCTGTGCACCAGCGGAATGAACACCACCTCCCCGGCCCGCGGCCCCGTGGGCAGCCGCCGCGGGAAGCGAAGGCCTTCGCGGGCGAAGTGGCGCACGACCTGCTCGGCCGACCCGGTCCGGCGATAGGTCTCAAAGAGCAGGCGCACGGCCCCCTGAATCTGCGCGTCAGGATCGAGCACGAGACGCCGGCCACGATCTTCATAGACAAACCCCATCGGCGGCCGAATCCAGAGCTCGCCCCGGCGGGCCTTGTTGAGGGAGCCGCCGATCAGCCGCGCCCGCAGCACATGCAGCTCCGCCTCACTCATCGTGCCCTTAAGCCCGAGGAGCAACCGGTCGTTGAAGTGACTCGGGTCGTAAATGCCATCCTCATCGAGGATGAGCGTCTCGGCCAGCGCGCAGATTTCCAGCAGCCGGTGCCAGTCGCTGGAGTTCCGTGCCAGGCGGGAGACCTCCAGCCCCATGACCAAGCCGACCCGGCCCAGGCCGACCTCGGCGACCAGCCGCTGGAAGCCGTTGCGCTCAGCGGCGGAGGCCCCGGACAGCCCCTGATCCTCGTCGATCACCACGAGGTGCTCCGACGACCAGCCCAGCGCCTGGGCTTGGCGCTTGAGGTCGTACTGGCGCGCGGTGCTCTCCCGGTGGTCATGCACTTGTTGGAGCGAGGACTGCCGCACGTAGAGGTACGCGTCTCGGCGGAGATGCTCGGACGTCACCTTGCTCGGGCTCGACAACATCATCGCCCCTCCGTCTCGTGTGTACACGCCAGGACCATGCCGGCCAGGACCGTGGTCAGCTCGGCGCGGGCCGAGGACAGGATGGTCGGTCTCCCCTCCGGCGGCGGCGGCGCGGGGCGCGCGCGGGGCAGCCGCGGCGCGGGGGCCAGGGCCGTCAGCGCGGCGAGCCAGCCCGGCATGCCGCAGGTCAGGAACACCGCCAGCCCATGGCCCCGCGGCCCGCCCGGCATCGTCTCGGTGGCCTCACGCCGCAACGCCTCGTACTGATCCAGCACGTCGTGCGGATCGCCGATGGACAGGCTCATGGTCGCGTCGCGCCCGGCGGACGCCGTTTTTTTTCCCATCGAGCCAGGGCGCGGGCCAGCGAGCGCGGATGGATCGTGACGTCGAAGCGGCGTTGGACGGCCGCCGCGACGCTGCGCCACGAGGCCGTCTCGTGCTCCGTGCGCCAGCGCTCCACAAAGGTCAGAATGTCGTCGGTGCACTTGTGGGCGCGCCGGGGTCCGCGCGGCCGCGGCAGGAGCCCGGGGATCCCCCCGGTGGTGAAGGCGGCGTGCGTCAGGTAGAAGGTCTGGCGGCTTGTCCCGAAGGCCGCGGCCACGGCCGTGACGGGCCGACCGTCGACGCGATGGCGCCGCAGCATCTCGTACTTCACTTGCACGTGATCCCGCTGATCAAAGAACTCATGCCGCGCGAAAGCCTCGTCCTGCACGCGCTCCGGGCGAGGATGCAGGGCGCCGGCCGCACGCAGGGCCGCGGCTTTGGCATCCTCGGGGGGCCGGCGTCGGAGCGCCATGTCACCATCATTATGTACGTATGCCTCAACGACCGCAAGAAGATTCGCGCTCAAGAGACCGAGATTACACTCTATATGAGCGACTCGACGGGCTTGGCGCAGCGCCACGAGGGCTCGGGTTAGGGACGGAATCTGCATGACATGCGGGACGAAATCCCGCTGACACCACCCGGCGCCCACCGCAGTCACAGCGTGGCCCGGGCGGCCACCAGCGTGGCCAGCACCAGCAGGTCTTCGATCCGGAAGTGTGAGCGCCCCCGCCCGACGCTGACGTACGGGTCCGCGGGAACGAAATCGGTCCATTCGACGGGCACCGAACACAGGCCGCCCTCAGGGTGCTCGAAGGTGACGCGGTCCTCCCCCCACAGCGGCTTGGCAACGACGAAGCGGAAGGCCCGCCCTCGGAGGGGATGGAATGGATGGGTGATCCGAATCTGCGGCGGAGCTACGGAATCAGCTGCAGTTGACGGCTTTGGAGAACGCCTACGCGGAACGGTTCGTGCGCTCAGTTCGTGAGGAGTGTCTCGATCGCCTGATTCTTTTCGGCGAACGGCGCCTGATCCGAGTGCTCGACGAGTTCGTAGCGCACTACCACGGGGAGCGCAACCATCAGGGGCTCGGCAACGACTTGATCGCACCGGAACCTCGCCGGCGCGCGGGCGTCCAGGTTCGTTGCCGCGAGCGGTTGGGCGGGCTGTTGCGCTATTACCACCGTGCGGCCTGAGCATGGGATGAGTTTTCGGACACTACGCGAGCCGCCAATCAGCCGGAGATCGAGCGTGAGGGTGAGGTGTTCCTTGGCGCCGAGGGCCGTGGCCACGCGCTTCGCTGAGTCCAACTCCCGGCTGTGCCGTTGACCGTAGGCGAAGGAGAGCGCATACGCCAGGAACCCCTGGTGCCGGGCGATCGCCAGCGTGGTCGCCGAGTCCACGCCCCCCGAGAGCAGTACGACGGCAGGCTTCATCTCACACACCTCGCTTGGCGCCCCAGAGCAGGATATGAAGCCGTGGGGAATACCGGAAGCCGTGGCGCCGGCACTCCTCCACGATCCAGAGCGAGCGCTCAAGAATTTCGTGCCGCCGGATCCCCTCGGGCATGAGGAGGATCCGGTGACGAGGCAAGGCAAATCGCTCCCTGAGCTGCAGCACCTCGGCGACGTCGCTCTGGTCTGTGACCACGAACTTCCACCAGGCTTCCCGGTCGCGAAAGTCGCGGATGGCCCCCGGGTTGATCCGTGTCGTCTCGGGCACGCCCGAGTTTGCGAGCTTCAGCGACACGTTCCACTGGTCGACAGGGACCGGGGGAGGCGGGAGGATCCCTGAGGTCTCAACTTCGAGAACGAAGCCACGCGCCTTCAGGGCTTCAACAAGCGAAACGAACAGCGACGATTCGAGCGGCTCCCCTCCCGTGACCACCGCCCGCCGGCAGGGGAAGGTCGCGGCTTCTTCAACGAGCGCCTCAAGCATCATGGGATGGCCGCCAGCCGGATCCCAGGAGTACTTGGTGTCACACCAGCGGCATCCCACGGAGCAGCCCTGGAGGCGGATGAAGACAGCGGGCACGCCTGCAGTTACACCTTCCCCCTGGATGGAGAAGAAGCACTCGGCGATACGGCCAGCGGTGATCGGTACCACCTCCGACATGGCCTCCTCAACGCCTCTCATGGCTCGGCTGAACAGTGGCAATGCTCATGTTGTATCCGACGGGAGTCAAGACAGTTGCTGCCACGCCGTGCCTTGCCATCGCGGAGGGAACAGCCCGGGGTGGAGGATCTCGGCGAGAATCTCCAGGCCGTCGACGATCCGCGGGCCCGGTCGGTTGAAGAACGCCGAGCCGTTCACGGCGTAGACCCGCGGCTCCTTAGGCATCGGCAGACAATAACTGCATGAATTTAAAGGCAGGGCCAGTAAGCTGGATGCGTGGATGTCGGGCTCTGCCGGGCAAAGTACAAAGCCTTGGCTCCGACGTTGACGGAGCGTGCGCGGC
>JBOHPM010000004.1:0-26310 GCA_050731715.1 Candidatus Rokuibacteriota bacterium | reverse complement strand
ACCGGATGGCGCCGACGGCGTCCAGGAGCCGAGGCAGCTCGTCGATCCGCAGCATGTTGGGCCCATCCGACAGGGGCCGGCCGTCGGGCAGCGTGCGATCGGGGTCCTCGTGCATCTCCATGAACAGCGCGTCCACGCCCACCGCCACCGCGGCCCGAGCCAGGGCGGCCACGTAGCGGCGCTCGCCACCGGAGCGGGTGCCCGCCGCCCCCGGGAGCTGCACCGAATGGGTGGCGTCGAAGATCACCGGGTAGCCGAGCGCGCGCATCTGCACGAGTCCGCGCATGTCCACCACGAGGTTGTGGTAGCCGAAGCTGGTGCCCCGCTCGGTCAGCAGAATAGCCTCGTTGCCAGTGGACCGCACCTTGTCCACCACGTTCTTCATGTCGCCCGCGGCCAGGAACTGGCCCTTCTTGACGTTCACCGGCTTACCCGTCCGCGCCACGGCCAGGATCAGGTCCGTCTGTCGGCACAGAAAGGCGGGGATCTGCAAGATATCGAGCACCTCGGCGGCCGGTGTCACCTCCTCCACCTGATGCACGTCGGACAGGACCGGCACGCCCACGGTATCCCGCACCCGGCGCAGGATGCGCAGGCCCTCCCGGAGCCCGGGACCCCGGTACCCATCGATCGAGGAACGGTTGGCCTTGTCGTACGACGACTTGTAGATGAAGGGGACGCGCCGGTCGGCGGCGATCCCGGCCAGCCGCTCCGCCGTCATCAACGCGTGTTTCTCGTTCTCGATCGCGCAGGGCCCGCCGATCAGCACGAGGGGGTGCCCCCCGCCGATCGTGATGGCACCCACCCGCACCTCGTGGGTGGGCGCGCTCACGGCTGCCCCTGATGGACGAGCGCCGCGCGCACGAACCCGGCGAAGAGCGGGTGCGGATCCCACGGGCGGGAGCGGAACTCGGGATGGAATTGACCGGCTACGAAATACGGGTGGTCGGGGAGCTCGATCATCTCCACGACCTGCTTCTCGGCCCACACCCCGGACGCTCGCAAGCCCTCCTTCTCCAGCCGGTGGAGGAAGTCGTTGTTGACCTCGTAGCGGTGGCGATGGCGCTCGTGGATGATCGACTGGCCGTAGAGGCGAGCAGCCAGGCTGCCTTCGGCGAGCACCACCGGGTACAGGCCCAGCCGCATCGTTCCCCCCTTGTCGGCGATGGCCCGCTGCTCGGGCAGCAGATCGATGACGGGGTGCGGGGTGGCGCGGTCGAACTCGGTGGAGTTGGCGCCGCCCAGCCCGCACGCGTGACGGGCGAACTCGATGACGGCGCACTGCATCCCCAGGCAGATTCCGAAGAAGGGCGTGCCGTGCTCGCGGGCGAAGCGGATGGCGGCGATCTTGCCTTCGATTCCCCGGTCGCCGAAGCCCCCGGGGACCAGGATGCCGTGGGTGTCCCGGAAGTGCGCCTCGGGGCCATCGCGCTCGATGTGCTCGGCGTCCACCCAGGTCACGTTCACGCGCGCCTCGTTGGCGATACCGCCGTGGGCCAGCGCCTCCACCAGGCTCTTGTAGGAATCCCGCAGGTCGATGTACTTGCCCACCACGGCCACCCGGGTCTCTCGGCGGGGGGACTTCACGCGCTTGACCACTTCTTCCCAACGACCGAGGTTACCGGGACGGGGATTCAGGCCGAGCTGCTTGACGATGATCTCGTCCAGGCCCTCCTGGTGGAACACCAGGGGCACCTCGTAGACGGTGTCCACATCCTTGGCCGTGATCACGGCCTCCTCCTCGACGTCGCAGAACAGGGCGATCTTGGACTTGATGCCCGGCGGCAGAAAGCGATCCGTGCGACAGAGCAGGATGTCGGGCTGGATACCGATGGCCCGCAGCTCCTTCACCGAGTGCTGGGTGGCCTTGGTCTTGAGCTCCTGGGCCGCCTGCATGAAGGGCACCAGCGTGAGGTGGATGTAGATCACGTTGTCCCGCCCGACGTCCTTCCTGAACTGGCGGATGGCCTCCAGGAACGGCAGGCTCTCGATGTCGCCGACGGTGCCCCCCACCTCCACGATCACGACGTCGACCTCGCCGGCCACCCGCCGGATGCCGGCCTTGATCTCGTCGGTGATGTGCGGGATGACCTGTACCGTCCGCCCCAGGTAATCGCCCCGTCGCTCCTTCTGGATGACCGAGAAGTACACCTTCCCCGTGGTGACGTTGTGATCCCGGGTCACCCGCACCGAGGTGAACCGCTCGTAGTGGCCGAGGTCGAGGTCGGTCTCGCCGCCGTCGTCGGTCACGAAGACCTCGCCGTGCTGGTAGGGACTCATGGTTCCGGCGTCCACGTTGATGTAGGGGTCCATCTTCTGCAGGGTCACGGTGTAGCCGCGCGCCTCCAGGAGCGACCCGATCGCCGCCGCCGCCAGTCCTTTGCCCAGCGAGGACACGACGCCGCCCGTCACGAAGATGTACTTGGGAGCCACGCCATCCTCCGTTCTGGTTCCTCGTTAGGGTCGGGGCGCTTTCGCCGTCGTCAGGCCGCGGTCGGCCCGCTTGATCCAGTCTTGCACATACGCCACCTCGCCATCACGGTCGGTCACGAGGCCGTCCAGCCGCGCGTCACGGAGCTCGCTCAAGACCCGCGCCACCTCGGCGTTCCGGGGGACGCCGAGGGCGACCACGGCGTCCCCGCTCAGTGCCGGCCGGGCACCGCTGACGTGGTCGAGGAACCAGTCGACCGTGGACCGCGCGCCGGCAGCCCCACCCAGCCAGAACCCGGCCAGCGCCAGCTCCGAACGGCCCCACAGGGGACGGGCCCGCTCGCTCGCCGTTGCGGTCAGGATCAACCGACGCGCACCCTGGCCAAGGGTCTCCAGCGCCCGGAGCAATCGGGCCAGCGGCTCGCCGCTGAAGGCCAGACGGGCCAGAACGGCGGCCGCGACGTCCGCATTCTGATCGCCGACGAGCGCGAGCAGCGTCAGCTCCAGTGGCACGATCGGCAGCCCTCGCTGCCGGCTCCAGCGGAGCGTCTCCGGCAGGGCATCCACGTGCGCGGCCGTGCGCCGGGAGAAGCGGTAGCGCGGGTCGAACAGGCGCAACGCGCCGGCCCGCCCCAGCCTCGATAGAATATCGGCGAGCCGGGCCTCGGTCAGGATGAGCTCGAGCTCGGCGACCAGTCGCTGACCCGAGAGCGCGGAATAGGGGCCCAGGCGTAACGCGCGGGCCTGAGCGCCCGCCGTCCAGCCATCGAAGGCCAGGCCCAGCCGGCTCGCGTATCGCGCAGCCCGGAAGATGCGGGTGGGGTCTTCGACGAACGACAGCGGGTGCAACACACGCAGGCGCCGGGCGGCCAGGTCCTGGCGGCCACCCGCGGGGTCCAGGAGCTCCCATCCCTCCCCGGCCAGCTCGATCGCCAGCGCGTTCACCGTGAAGTCTCGGCGGCCGAGGTCCTGGGTGATCGTCGACGGCACGACCCGAGGCAGGGCGCCCGGCTGTTCGTAGCGCTCGGAGCGGGCCGTCGCGAAGTCGACGCGCCCGAGGTCGCCCGCAACGACCGAGGCGGTGAGGAAGCGCGCGTGCTCCACGATCGACGTTCCCCTTCCCCGCGCGCTGGCGAAGGCCCGCGCCAATCCGGGGCCGTTGCCCTCGACGACGATGTCGAGGTCACGGGCGACGGACCGACCCCGCAACGCGTCCCGCACGGAACCGCCGACCAGGAAGGCGCGGACGCCGGCCCCGGCCGCGAGGCGGGCGATGATGTCGAGCGCGGCTGGCCCCTCCTCGAGGAGCCGGTCCCGAAACCGCCGTCCCACCGGCGCGCGGGTCGCCACCCCGCCTGGGGCCGCCATGACGGCCCCCACGACCTGCCGGCGATCGCGCACGACGACGGCCGGCGTGCCGGCAGCGAGCAGCCGGCGGATGCTCACCTCGGATTCGGACGAGGACACGACGGGCAAAGCCCGGACCAGCTCCTCGGCCACGAGGTCGCCCAGACCCAGACCCACCGCGCGGCTCAGGTCCTGGCGCAAGACCCCCTGGCCGTCGGCGATCACTACCAGCGCCGCCTCGCGTCGGCGCGCCCGGGCCAGGGCCTCGGCGGCAGGCGTCCGCACCGGCACGGCCACGACCGCGGCGTTCACCAGGCTCCCGGCACCCGGATCCGCCTGCGGATACACGTGGGCGCGCTTGGCCATCATGCCCGCGCCCGGGGATGGAACTCGTCGTACATGCGACGGAGCGTGGTCGAGGGCAGATGGGTGTAGATCTGGGTGGTGGCGATGTCGCTGTGGCCCAGCATGGCTTGCACCGATCTCAGGTCAGCCCCGTTCTCGAGGAGGTGGCTGGCGAACGAGTGGCGGAGCACGTGAGGCGACACCCGCCGCCGCACACCGGCCGCCGCTCCCGCCCGCGCCACCAGGGCCCACAACGACTGGCGGGATAGCGGGCCGCCCCGGGCGTTGACGAACAGGCGTCCCGAGTCGCGCCGTCGTGTCGCCGTCGGTCGAGCCACGGTCAGGTAGCGCGTGAGCCAGGCTGCGGCCTCCTCCCCGAGCGGCACCAGTCGCTGCTTGCGTCCCTTCCCCGTGCAGATCACGTAGCCGGCGGTGAGGTTCACATCCTCGAGCGAGAGGCCCAGACACTCGGAGGCCCGCATCCCGGTGGCGTAGAGCAGCTCCAGCAAGGCCCGGTCCCGCAGGCCCCGGGGCGTTGTGGTGTCGGGGCTTTCGACGATCGCCGCCGCCGTCTCGGCGGGCAGCGTGCGCGGCAATGTCCGGACCCCGCGCGGGCGCTCCAGGTGCAGGGTGGGGTCGTGGGCCAGGCGGCCCTCGCGTACCAGATAGCGGGCCAGCCCACGGAGCGCCGACAGCCGGCGGGCGATGCTGGCCGGTTTCAGCCCATCGCGCTGCAGGCGCTCGAGGTAGGCCAGCACCTCGTCGGAGCGGATGCGCTCGAGCGCCCGGCCGGTGGCGGCGAAGAAGGCCATGAAATGACGCAGGTCGGCCCGGTACGCGGCCAGTGTGTGGGGTGAAGCGCCGCGCTCGGCTCCCAGCTCGGCGAGAAATTCAGCGACGGGATCGCCCTCGATCGAGGGGCGGCGGGGACCAGCCAGCCCCCTGCGCTCGCGCGGCCTCGCACCCGGCCTGAGCGGAGTGGGCACGGGTGATTATATCAACGCGGTCGTCCCACCGGCAAGACGGCCCCGAGCGCCGTCGCCTCGGGAGCCGCCAGGAGTCGACTCGTGCCCCAGAACGCCGCGGCGCCCCCGGCGACGGCGAGGGCCAGCCATCCGGCGTCGAGCCAGCCCGCAGGGGGCGTCGGCCACGTCCACAAGCAGAGGGCGCACCAGCCCACGAGGGGTACGCACGCGGCGAGCGTCCGGCCCAGGCTCGCGGCCAGCGCGCGGCCACCGAGGTGGCCGAGCCGACGACGGATCACCCACAACAACAGCGCCGCATTGACATACCCGCCCAGCGACGAGGCCAGGGCCAGCCCCCCGTGGGCCAGCGGCCCCATGAGCGCCACGGCCGCGATGATGTTCGCCCCGACCGAGAAGAGACCGAGCTTCACCGCCGTCCCGGGCTCGCCGAGCGCGTAGAACGCCTGAGCCGCGACGCGCGCCAGGGAGAAGCCCACCAGACCCGCGGCATACCAGGCCAGGGCCTGCGCCGTCGCCGTGGTGTCGTCCGGGCCAAAGCGCCCCCGCTCGAACAGCACGCGGGTGATCGGTGTTCGGAGCATGACGAGCCCCACGGTGGCCGGGACGGTCCCGTACAGGACCAGCCGCAGCGTGAAGGTCACGGTGCCGGCCAGGCCCGGGCGGTCTCCGGTGGCGGCCTGCCGCGACATGGTGGGCAGCGAGGCCGAGGCCAGCGCGATGCCGAAGATGCCGAGGGGGAACTCCATCACCCGGTCGGCGTAGTAGAGGAACGAGATGCTGCCGCCTGGCAGCAGCGACGCCAGGAGCGTGTTGACGAACACGGTCACCTGCACGGCGGCCAAGCCGAAGACGGCGGGTAGCAGCAGGCGTCCCACGCGGGCCAGCGCGGGATGGCCCGGGTTGGCCGAGGGCCCCACCAGCAACCCGGCCTGACGGAGACTGGGCAGCTGCACGAACAGTTGGCCGGCCCCCCCCACGAGCACACCGACGGCGAGCGACAGAATCGGTGGCTCCAGGCGCGAAGCGAGCAGCAGCACGGCCAGGATGATTCCGATGTTCAGCACGGCCGGCCCCAGCGCGGCTGCGAAGAACCGACCGTGGGCGTGCAGGGCGCCCATGGCCAGCGCGGCCAGGCCCACGAGAACGAGATAGGGAAACATCGTGCGGGTGAGCCGGACCGCCAGCGTCATCTGTTCGGGATCGTCGGTGAAGCCGGGCGCGATGATGATCAGGATCCACGGCGCGGCGGCCATACCCACCAACGTCGTCACGCTGAGGGCGGCCAGGGACGCCGACACCATCGCCCGCAGCATCCGGACGAACTCGTCCCGGGCCCGGGTCGTCGCGTACTCCGTGAACACGGGGACCAGGGCCGTGGACAGGGCGCCCTCGGCCAGCAATCGGCGCAGCATGTTGGGGATGCGGAAGGCGACGAAGAACGCATCGGTGACGGGCCCGGCCCCGAACACCAGGGCCACGACCATGTCGCGGACGAAGCCGAGGACCCGGCTGACCAGGGTGGCCGCCCCGATGCTCCCCAGGGCCCGCACGACCTGCCGCTCGATGGTCATGACACCACCAGCCCCGCGGCGGCGCCCGGGGCCCGGACGACGTCAGGCAGCCCGAATCCGCTGGCAATCCACCGGGCCTTGCGGCAGAATTCACCGGGTATCTCCCAAGGAGGCTGAGACCGTTGGCCAACACGAAATCGGCGCTCAAACGTATCCGGCAGAACGAGAAGCGGCGGGCCCGTAACCGGACAGAGCGCTCGCGGGTTCGGACCGCGGTGAAGCTGGCCCGCGCCGCCGTCGTCGAGGGCGGCGCCGACGCGCGGATGACGGCCCTGGCCGCCATTCGGGCCCTCGACAAAGCGGTGAGCAAAGGCATCGTGCACCGTAACACCGCCGCCCGCAAGAAGTCGGCCCTCGCCCGTCGCCTCGCCCGCCTCGCCTAGCTCGTCGGGGCGACGGATCGGCGCGGTGGGATGCGGGCGCGGCAGCGCCTCATCCCGCACTCGCCAGCTCCGTGACCAGCGCGGCCAGCTCGGCCCGGGCATCGCTCCCGGACTTGAGGCGCCATTCCGCCCGCCAGCACCGCTCGAGCCGGGCCGTCAGGGCCACCCCCGACGTTGTCGCGGCAGCGGCCACCACGGCTTCCACGGCGCCCGGCGGGCGTCGCAAAGTCCGCGCGATCTGCTCCACCGACTGGCCGCGGGCCCGCCATTCCTGAACCAGCAACGCCGTCCGAGCCTCCCGGCCCAGGGTGGCCAGCACCAGCATGGCGTCCTCGACGGCGAGGAGCCTGTCCAGCGTGCGCAGGGCCAGACCGATCTCCCGCCGCTCGATGGCCCGGGTGAGATCGAAGATGCCGCTCAGGCGATGCTCGCCGACCACCTCGGTCACCTCGTTCACGCCGACACTGGTGTTGCTCGGGCCCCCGGCCAGCGCGGCCTTGCGCACCTCGCCCAGCAGTGTGGCGCTGTCGTCACCGACCCACTGCACGAGGAGCCGCGCCGCCTCCGCGCCGACGGTCAAGCCCTCGGCCGAGGCCCGCTGCCGCAGCCACTCCTCGAGCGCCCGACCCCGGCGGGGCAGGAGCTCGACGACGGCCGGGCGCGGCACGATATCCAGCAGCCAGTGGGACTGCTTGCGGTCGCGAGAGACGGAGAGCGCCTCGTCGGCGAGCAGCAGGAGCCTGGTGTTGGGATTGGGATCGGCCACGTACCGCGCCAGCGCCTGGGCGCCGCGGGCGGCCAGCGCCTGGGCGCGACGGACGACGACGAGCCGGAAGGTCGCCTGAACGGCCAGTGTGAGGGCGGCGCTCACGACCGTGTCGGCCTCGACCTCCTGGCCGTCGAAGACGTCCCGATCGAACACCGTCAGAGCCGGGTCCGGGGCCATCGCCCGCGTGGCCGCCTGCAACGCGTCGTCGAGGAGCTGGGCGTCGCCGCCGTGCAGCAGCACGACGGGCGCTAGCTGCCCCCGTTCGGCGCTTTGCATGAACGCGAGGTAGTCCACCAGCGCGGACGGCTAGAAGCGGTCCAGCGTGAGGGACACCACGGAGCGGCCGATCTCCACAGCGGCCTGGCGCAGGGCGGCGTCTTCCTGCACCAGCGTCTGCGCGGCCGCCGCCGCCACCTGGAAGTCGGCCCGCTCCTGGAGCCCGCTGCGCTCGAACACC
This sequence comes from Candidatus Rokuibacteriota bacterium, assembly GCA_050731715.1. Taxonomy (GTDB): domain Bacteria; phylum Methylomirabilota; class Methylomirabilia; order Rokubacteriales; family CSP1-6; genus 40CM-4-69-5. The sequence goes on along the minus strand of JBOHPM010000004.1, from coordinate 18,022 downwards.
AGCCGGTTCTGACGAAGATCCCGATAGCGCAGGTTCATGGTCACCACGAGCCGATACCGGCGCACGGCGGCCGAGGGGTCGAAGGCCAGCGAGACCAGCTGGTAACCCGTGATCTCCCCCTCCAGGAGGGAATCGGCCCGGTCCGGGCGGACCACTTTCAGTCGGCCGTTCGTAGAGAAGGCCTCGACCACGGCCCGGGTGATCACGCTGTCGACGGCAGGCTCGCTGGTACGGTTGGTGAATATCGGGACGGCGATGCTCTGGATATGGTCAGGCAGGGTGCCGCGGAACGAGTACCCGCAGCCCGCCAGGACGAGGAGGACCGCGATTACCGCGACCCTGGCCCCGCGCCGGCCTGAGTCCGTCTTCACGAGCGAGTCACGATGTTGACGAGACGGTTGGGAACGACCACGACCCGCCCGACCTGCCGCGCGCTCAGCCAGGGACTGACTCTGGCGTCGACCAGGGCCCGTCGCTCCACCTCGGCATCGGGGGTATCGGCATCCACGGTGAGGCGCCCGCGCACCTTGCCGTCCACCTGCACCACGACCGTCACCTCGTCCCGACGCAGCGCCGTGGGGTCGGCGTGCGGCCAGCCCTGGCCGAACACGCTCTTCCGGTGGCCGAGCCGGGACCAGAGCTCCTCGGTGATGTGAGGACAGAAGGGAGCGAGCAGGACCAGCAGCGTTTCCACCGCCTCGCGCAGGAGGCGCCGCCGCTCGTCACCGGGGACCCGGTCCGAGGCCGCTTCGAACGCGTGCAGCGCATTGACCAGCTCCATGATCGCGCTCACGGCCGTATTGAAGTGCACGTCGCGCTCGATGTCGTCGGTGACCCGCGCGATCGTCTCGTGAATGACCCTCCGGAACGCCTTCCCTTCGGGAGTCAGAGTCGCCGCCGACTCTCCGGAGCGGGCCGTAGCCCTCGCGTGAACCGGGGGGCTATCGGGGGGGCGTCCCGCCCCCCCGATGTCAACAATCGCAGTGTCGGGCGTGTCACCACTCGCCTCGATGTGGGCGCTGACAAAGCGCCACACCCGGTTCAAGAACCGGAATGCGCCCTCCACGCCATGGTCATTCCACTCGAGATCCTTCTCGGGAGGGGCGGCGAACAGGGAGAAGAGTCGCGCGGTGTCCGCACCGTACTTGCGGATCAGCTCGTCGGGATCGACCACGTTGCCCTTGGACTTGGACATCTTGGCTCCATCCTTGATGACCATGCCCTGACTCAGCAGCGCGGTGAAGGGCTCGTCGACCTTCACCAGCCCGAGATCCCGGAGCACCTTGGTGTAGAAGCGAGCGTAGAGCAGGTGCAGCACGGCGTGCTCGATGCCCCCGATGTATTGGTCCACCGGCATCCAGTAGGCGGCCGCGGCGGGATCGAACATCCCGCGCTCGTACTGGGCCGAGCAGTAGCGCAGGAAGTACCACGACGATTCCACGAAGGTATCCATGGTGTCGGTCTCGCGCCGGGCCGGGCCCCCACAGCGGGGACAGCGGGCGTTCACGAACGACGCGACGTCGGCGAGCGGCGAGCCGCCCTTGCCGCGGATCTGGACGTCTCGCGGCAGGACCACGGGCAGGTTCTCCTCCCGCTCGGGCACGGTCCCGCAAAGGTCGCAATAGAGAACCGGGATAGGGGCGCCCCAGTAGCGCTGGCGGCTGATGCCCCAGTCCCGCAGGCGGTAGTTGATCCTGGCCTCGCCGAGGCCGCGCGCCACGAGCCAGTCGATGACCTTGCGCTTGGCCTCGACCACGGGGAGACCGTCGAGAAAGCCGGAGTTGATCTTGATCCCGTCACCCGTGTAGGCCTCGCCCGTCCAGCCCGGCGGGCGCTGCACGGTTTCGACGATCGGCAGGCCATGCTGGCGGGCAAACTCCCAGTCGCGCTGGTCCTCGCCGGGGACGGCCATGATCGCGCCGGTGCCGTAGCCCATCACCACGTAGTCGGCGAGGAAGAGCGGGATCTGGGCGCCGCTGATGGGGTTCACGACGCGGGCGTTGAGGCGGAGCCCCCGCTTGGGGCGGTCGGCGGCGACCCGCTCGATCTCGGTCTGACGCGCCACGTCCGCCCGGAAGGCCTTCACCGCCGCCCGCTCGGTCTCGCCGGTCAGCAGCTCGTCGACCAGCGGATGCTCGGGGGCCAGCACCGCATAGGTCATGCCGAACACCGTATCGGGCCGGGTCGTGAAGACGCGAATCTTGAGCCCCGGGCGCCCGGCCACCGGCAGGTCGAACTCGGCCCCCTCGCTGCGACCAATCCAGTTCCGCTGCATGGTCATCACGCGCTCGGGCCAACCGGGCAGGCGATCACACCAGGCCAGCAGCTCCTCGGCGTAGTCGGTGATCTTGAAGAACCAGCCCTCGATGTCGCGGGGGGTGACCGGTGAATCGCAGCGCCAGCACCGACCGTCCTCCACCTGCTCATTGGCCAGCACGGTGGCGCAGGACGGGCACCAGTTGACGGTGGAGCGCCGGCGGTAGGCGAGGCCGCGCTCGAACATCTTGATGAAGATGAGCTGCTCCCACCGATAGTAGGCGGGATCGCAGGTGGTGACCTCACGGTCCCAGTCGTAGGAGAGGCCGAGCTTCATGAGCTGCGCGCGCATGTAGTCGATGTTCTCGTGGGTCCAGATGGCCGGGTGCACGCCATGCTCGATGGCGGCATTCTCGGCGGGCAGGCCGAAGGCATCCCAGCCCATGGGGTGCAGCACGTTGTAACCGCGGAGCCACTTGTAGCGGGCGAGGAGATCGCCGATGGCGTAGTTGCGGACGTGCCCCATGTGGATCCGGCCCGACGGATAGGGAAACATCTCCAGGCAATAGAACTTCGGCCGGCCGGGATCCTCCTGCACGCGAAACTGCTTGCGCTCCTCCCAGGTGCGCTGCCACTTGGCCTCGATCTCCTGGTGAGGATACCGCTCGATCGACATGATCAGGTTTGTGTTCTACCAGAGTTACCCAGCCGAGGCAAGAAACGGCCCCTCGGCACACCGGGCGCCGGAGGGGCCGGTAGACACCACCCTACATCTTCTTCTCCAGCTTGACGCCAGCCACCTTGGCCGCGTCGTCGGCCTTCTTCACCGAGTCGGCGTGCTTACCGGTGTCGTGCAGCTTCTGCGCTTCGGCGACCAGCTTGTCGACCTCGGCCTTCTTCTTGGCGTCCGGGATCTTGGCCGACGCGTCCTTGAGCTGCTTGATTAGCATCGGGCACTGACCGGCCTCGGCCAGCGTGACACCCAGGAACGCGATGGCCACCACCACGGCGAACACCGCCATCACCTTCTTCATTCGTCCTCACCTCCCCCTGAGCCAGGTTGGCGCTCTATGGGGAAATCCTGATGCGGCCTTCCGGGTTCCCCGACCCCACCGACGGGGGCGGCAACCCCGGCGTGAAAATGATCGAAGATGCGCTGGGCGAGCTTCGGCGTCACCCGGGGGACCGCGGCCAGCTCGGCGACGCTCGATTCGCGCACCCGCCGCGCCGACCCGAGCGTCTTGAGCAGGCTCGTCCGAATGGTCGGCCCCACGCCGGGAATCGCGTCCAGCACCGACTGGATCGTGCGCTTGCTCCGGAGCGTCTTGTGGTAAGTCACGGCGAAGCGATGCGCCTCGTCGCGAACGCGCTGCAGGGTGTGCAAGCCCGGCGAGGTCGGATCCAGGACGAGCGGCTGCAGGGCCTCGCTGCGGTAGACCTCCTCGCGCTGCTTGGCCAGGGCCACGACGGGGATCCAGTCCAGCCCGAGCTCTTGCATCACGGCCAGGCCCACGTTGAGCTGCCCGCGACCGCCGTCGATGAGGACGAGATCCGGCAGGGGCTCACCCTGCTCGAGCGAACGCGAGAAGCGTCGCCGCAGCATCTCGGTGAGCGAGGCAAAATCGTCGGCCCCGGCCACCGTCCGGATGCGGAACCGCTTGTAGTCATCTTTCTTGAGGGCACCGTTCTCCCACACGACCATGGCCCCCACCTGCTCGGCGCCCTGGATGGACGAGATGTCGTAGCCCTCGATCCGGTTGGGCAGCCCGGGGAGATTGAGGGCCCCCTGCAGCTCCTCGAGGACGAGCTGCTGCCGATTCTCGCGCGAGAGCAGATGGTTCTGCAAGGCGAGAGCAGCATTGGCCTCGGCCATGGCCACGAACTCCCGGCGGGCCCCCCGCTGCGGCACCCCGAGCTGGACCCGACGCCGGGCCAGCCCGCTCAGCCACTGCCCGAGCAGGTCGGCCTCCGGCACCGCCTCCGAGAGCAGGAGCTCGGGAGCCGGGGTGACACGCTGGCCGTAGAACTGGCGCAGAAACGCCGAGAGGATCTCGCCGTCGCTCCAGCCCGCTACCCGGTCGAAGAAGAAGGCCTCCTGCCCCAGCAGGCGCCCTTTGCGCACGAAGAACACCTCGACACAGGCGTCCTGTCCCTGCCGGACCACGCCGATCACATCCTGGTCCACCGACTCGGTGGAGATGATCTTCTGGCGCTCCCGAACCTTGTTGAGGGCCTGGATCTGGTCCCGCAGGACGGCGGCGCGCTCGAACTTCTCGTCGCCCGCCGCCACCTCCATGTCCCGTGTCAGCCGGACCGCCAGGTCATCCTCCTTGCCCTCCAGGAACGCCTGCGCGGCGTCCACGGTCCGGGCATAACCCTCCCGGGTCTCCCACCCCGTGCACGGCGCGTTGCAGCGCTGGATATAGTACTGCACGCAGGGCCGCTCCAGCCGGCCGTCGATCTTGATGGCACAGGTACGCAGGGGGAAGAGCTGGCGGACCAGCCGGAGGGTCTCCCGCATCGCGGTGGCCGGGTAGAAGGGCCCGTAGTACTGGGCCCCGTCCCGGTGGACCCGCCGGGCCACGACGAGCCGGGGAAAGTCCTCGTTGATGGTGAGCTTGAGGAACGGGTAGTGCTTGTCGTCTCTCAGGATAATGTTGTAGCGGGGTCGGTGCCGGCGGACCAGATTGGCTTCGAGCATCAGCGCTTCGAGCTCGTTGTCGGTGACGATGTACTCGAGGTCGTGGATGTGGCGCACGAGCGCGTCGGTCTTGGCGTCCCGGGGCCGGGACTCCTGAAAGTAGGAGCGGACCCGGCTCCGCAGCGAGGCCGCCTTGCCGACGTAGAGGGCCTGCCCCTTGGCGTCGCGGTACAGATAGACGCCGGGCCGGTCGGGCAGGGCGGCCAGCTTCTCGTCGAGCTTCATGAAGCTATTGTACTGGGCACGGGCGCCCGGGCTTCGCCCGCCCGTGCCCCGCCGGAATCACCCGCGACGTTCGATCCTCCTGCGTGATGAGCGCCGCGTCATTGGCCGTGCCCTGCTCAAACCGTCTGCATCTTCTTCAGCGTGCGGACGCGGTCACGCAGCTCGGCGGCCTGCTCGAAATCCAGGCGGCGGGCCGCCTCTCGCATTCGCGTCTCCAGCTCGGCGATGCGTCGGGCCAGATCGGCCGGTGACGCGAAGCGTTCTTCGCCCGGGGCCTCGACCTCCACCGTGTAGTAGTCACGCTCGTAGACCGTCTGGAGCAGCTCGCGGATCGCGGACCGGATGGACTCGGGCGTGATGCCGTGCTCGCTGTTGTAGGCGGCCTGCAAAGCCCGCCGCCGCTCCGTCTCCCGGATCGTCGCCGCCATGGATTCGGTCACCCGGTCGGCATACATGATGACCGCGCCAGCGAGGTTGCGGGCGGCTCGCCCGGCGGTCTGGATCAGGGAGGTCCCCGAGCGCAGGTAACCCTCCTTGTCGGCGTCGAGGATGGCCACCAGGGACACTTCGGGGATGTCCAGCCCCTCGCGGAGCAGATTGATCCCGATCAAGGCATCGAACTTGCCTAGACGCAGGTCCCGGATCACGGCCACGCGGTCGAGCGTGTCGATGTCGGAGTGCAGGTAGCGTACACGCAGCCCGGCCTGCTGGTAGTACTCGGTGAGGTCCTCGGCCATGCGCTTGGTGAGGGTGGTCACCAGGACGCGCTCGTTACGCTCGGCCCGGGCCCGGACCTCGTGGAGGAGGTCGTCCACCTGGGACGTGGCCGGGCGCACGGTGATCGCGGGATCCATGAGTCCGGTGGGTCGGATCACCTGCTCGGCCAGGGTGTCATCGGCCATCTCGAGCTCCCAGGGACCGGGGGTCGCCGACACGTAGACGGTCTGCCCGGTGAGCCGGCCGAACTCCTCGAAGGTCAGGGGTCGGTTGTCGAAGGCCGAGGGCAGACGGAAGCCGTATTCCACCAGCGCTTCCTTGCGGGACCGATCGCCGTAGTACATGCCCCGCAGCTGGGGCACGGCCACGTGGCTCTCGTCGATGATGACCAGCGCGTCGGGGGGCAGGTACTCGATGAGGACGGGGGGGGCCTCACCGGGCCGGCGGCCGGTGAGGTGACGGGAATAGTTCTCGATGCCGTGGCAGTAGCCGAGCTCCCGCAGCATCTCCATGTCGAAGAGGGTCCGCTGCTCCAGGCGCTGGGCCTCGAGCAGGCGGTTGCGCGACTTGAGGAATCCCAGACGCTCCTGCAGCTCCTCGCGGACGGTCCCCAGGGCCCGCTCGAGCTGGGCCGCCGGCGTCACGTAGTGGCTGGCCGGGTAGATGCGCACACTGTCCAGCTCTTCCTTGACGGCGCCCCGGAGCGGATCGATCCGACGGATGGCGTCGACCACGTCGCCGAACAGCTCGACGCGCAGGGCCAGGGTCTCCTCGTTGGCGGGAAAGATCTCCACGACATCACCGCGCACCCGGAAGGTTCCCCGGTGAAAGTCGTAGTCGTTGCGCTCGTATTGCACGGCGATCAGGCGGCGAATGATCTCGTCGCGGTCGATCTGCTCGCCGGCCCGCAGTCCCACGTGCATCTCCTGGTAGGTCTCGGGGGCGCCGATGCCGTAGATGCAGGACACCGAAGCTACCACCACGACGTCGCGACGCTCCATCAGCGAGCGGGTGGCCGAGTGCCGCATGCGGTCGATCTCGTCGTTGATGAGGGCGTCCTTCTCGATGTAGGTGTCGGACTGGGGGATGTAGGCTTCGGGCTGGTAGTAGTCGTAGTAGGAGACGAAGTACTCCACCGCGTTGCTCGGGAAAAAGGCCTTGAACTCGCTGAAGAGCTGAGCGGCCAGGGTCTTGTTGGGCGAGAGGACCAGCGTGGGGCGGCCCACCCGGGCGATGACGTTGGCCATGGTGTACGTCTTCCCCGAGCCGGTGACCCCGCGGAGGACGACGTGCCGGCGGCCGGCCCCGAGGTAGTCGACCAGCCGGGCGATGGCCTGCGGCTGGTCACCCCGGGGGGGGAACTCCGAGGTCAGCCGGAACAGGACGCTCGGTTCACGACTCTCATCACGCGAACGAATGATGGCCACGGGTAATTGCGGCGGGGCACGGGCGTGGCGCTAGCCCGGGTGCCCGTGCCCTGTTCACACTGGTGCGGGGACAGCCACCAGGTACTTGCGCCAGGAATCCAGCAGCGAGGTGGCGTGGGGATGCTTGAGCATGTGCGTGGTGAAGACGAACTTGGGGTGCACGGGTTCGCGCAGCAGACGCATGCCGACCTCGTCCAGCAGGCGGCTGCCCTTCTTGAGGTTGCAGCGCAGGCAGGCCGCCACCACGTTCGTCCAGGTGGTCTCCCCTCCCCGCGAGCGGGGCAGGACGTGGTCGACGGTTAGCCGCTCCCCGCGGCGGTTGCAATACTGGCAGGTGTAGCCGTCCCGTCGCAGGATGTTCTTCTTGTTGAAGGCGACCCGATCCACGAAGGGTTTGCGGATATACATCGCCAGCCGGATGACCGCAGGCAGCGCGAAGATCGTGGACGGTGAGCGCACGACGCGGGGCGAGGCTTCCACGGCCTCGGCCTTGCCGGCCAGCAACAGGGTGATCGCGCGGCGGGCATTGGTGAAGTGCAGCGGTTCGAACGTCGCGTTCAGCACCAGGACGGCCACGTCCTCCATGATCGTGAGTCTCAGCATATTCGCCGGTGCCGGTGGTGTCAAATGGGGGAACCGCGGCCGCGCCGCAGATTGCGCAGCAGGAACAGGAGGTTGGCGGGCCGCTCCGCCAGCCGTCGCATGAAGTAGCCGTACCAGTCCTCCCCGTACGGCACCAGGACCCGCACCGTCAGCCCCTGGGCGCGCAAGGCACCGGGCAGGTCGGGCCGGATGCCGTAGAGCATCTGGATCTCGAAGCGGGAGACGTCGATGCCGCGCTCGCCGGCCCGGCGGCGAGCGTGGGCGATGAGGCCCTCGTCATGGGTGGCAAAGCCGGTGTAGACGCCCTGGGCGAGGGCGTCCGGCGCCAGGAGGCGCTTGGTGAGCTGGGCGTATGCCCGATCGACATCCCGCTTGTCGGGAAACGCGAGGCCGGGTGGCTCCCGGTAGGCGCCCTTGCAGAGCCGGACGGTGGCGCCCAGCCGGATCAGGCCCTCGATGTCGGCCGGCGTGCGGCGCAGGTAGGCCTGCACGACACAGGCGACATGCTCGTAGCGAGGCCGCAGACGGGCGTAGAGGTCCAGGGTTCGCTCGGTGTAGGCCGAGGACTCCATGTCGATCCACACGCGATTGCCGGTCGCTCGCCCCTGCTCCAGCACCCGGGTGAGACCGGCCGCGCACACGGCCTCGCCGAGGTCGAGGCCGAGGTGGGTGAGCTTGAGGGACGGCAAGGCCCTCAGCTTTCGCCGCTCGATCTCGCCGAGCAGGTCCACGTACACGGCCGCCGCGTGCTCGGCCTCCGCCGGCGTGCGCACGTTCTCGCCCAGACAGGTGACAGCACCCTGCAGACCGCGCGCGTTCAAGTCCGCGATGACGGCCAGGGCCTCGTCGGGCGTCGTGCCCGCGACGAATCGACGCACGAACCGTCGCGTGACCGGCAGGCGATCCATCCAGGCGCCGATCTGGGGCCGCGTCGAGAGTGCCAGGAGCAGCGCGCGCAGGCTCATGGCTCGCCCGCGACGGCCTCGGCCAGAATGCCCTCCCGGAGCCCCCAGTCGCTCACGAGGACCGCGCGGGCACCCGTCACGTCCAGCGCTGCCAGCGTGATGGCGACACCGGCCACGATGAGATCGGCGCGGCCCGGCTCCAGGCAGGGCAGCGCGGCCCGCTCGGTCACGCTGAGCGCGCCCAGACGGTCGCGCAGACGCTCCACCACGAGGTACTCGAGGCGGTGACCGTGGACGCGGGCACCGTCGTACCGGGCGAGCCCGAGGTCGAGCGCGGCCAGCGTCGTGACGGTGCCGGCCGTGCCGACGAGCTCGGACAGGCCGGCCTGGCGGATCGCGAGCGGCAACTCCTCGCGGAGGCGGCGCCGAACGCCAGCCTCCATCTCCCGGTACCGCGGCCAGTCGACGGTCTGGGGAAAGGGATACTGCTCGGCCAAGGCGACCACGCCGAGTCGCAAGCTGACCGAAGCCACCACGTGACGATCACGGGCCAGCACGAACTCCGTACTCCCACCGCCGATGTCGAAGGCGAGCAGGGACGGAGGCAGGGAGCCCAGGCCCTGGACGATGCCCAGCACGGTGAGGCGCGCCTCGTCCTCGCCGCTGACGACCTGGACTGCCGCGCCGATCGCCTGCAGCGCGGCACAGAACTCGGCGCCGTTCGCGGCTTCACGAACGGCGCTGGTGGCGATGATTCGAACCTCGGCCACCTCGGCTCGACGGGCCCGCGCCAGATACGCGGCCACGACCGCGCGCGTCCGGGCCATCGGGGCCTCGCCCAGGCGGCCCCGGGCGGCCAGGCCTTCGCCCAGACGGGTCACCACCTGGTCCTCCTCGAGCACCTGCCAGCCACCGGTCGGCTCGGTCTCCACCACGAGCAGCCGCACCGTGTTCGTGCCGAGGTCGATGCTGGCCAGTCGCCGCGTCACGGCCGCCGCCCACCGACAGAGAAACGCCCCGGCACCGACCAGCCAGGGCTGGCGGCTTCGGGGCGTTGACGATTCGACAGGGATGGACTACTTGGCCTTGAGGGTCCGGATGTAGTTGACGATCTCCCAGCGGTCCTTTTCGGGCAGATGCTTCCAGGGCGGCATGGCACCGCGGCCATTGGAGACCTTCCAGAAGAGCTCACCGTCGGTCTCCTTCTGGACCTTCGCCGACGTCCAATCCGCGGGCTTCGGTGGCGGCAGCGCCGCGGCGGCCGGACCGTCGCCCTTGCCGCCGGGGCCATGGCAGGGCACGCAGTTGGTCTCGATGTTCTTCTTGGCGTTCCCGACCCCCTTCACCGTGTTCTTGACGGCCTTGGCCTCGGCCGGAGCCTTCCACTCTCCCTGGGCCCAGACCACGTTCACGCCCGGCCCTACCACCACGGCAGCCGTCGCCACGACCACCGCCAGCAACCCTGCGAGCCTCGTCATGATGCCTCCTCTCGAGTTCGTGACGGCCTTCACAACGTCGAGCATGTACCATCTGGGACGGAAGCGGTCAAGGCGCTATTCAGCGGCCCAGCGCGGCCAGCATTTCCTTCACCCGCGTGAACTTGACGCGCGGACGGCCCGCCGGTCGGCCACGCGCGACCTCGAGCTCGTCGAGCCTTCGCCAGTCGCCGTAGGACACGCACTGGGCCTGGCGTTCTCGCACCATCTGCTCGGCCGCTTCCGCGTTGGCCGCTGGCGGCGCCAGGATCCGGTCCTGGGCGAAATCCTCGAGCATGCCCGCCACGGTCTCGGCGGCGTCAGGCTTGTTGGTGCCGATGACGCCCGTCGGTCCGCGCTTGATCCAGCCCGCCGCGTACTCCCCCACCCGTGGCCGCTTCGTGGCGGGATCGATGACGCGCCCGCTCTCGTTGGGGATCACGCCCGCCGCCTCGTCGAAGGGCACATCGGCCAGGGGCAGACCACGGTACCCGACCGAGCGGAACACGAGTCCCACGGCCAGCTCCTCGACCTCGTCGGTGGGCCTGGCCTGCAGGCTCCCCGTGGCCGATACCGACAGCCGGTTCCTCACGAGCCGGATCGCCGCCACCTGCCCGTCCGCGTCGCCGACAAGGGCGACCGGCGACACCAGGAAGCGCACCGTGAGCCGCCGGGGCTTGCCCGCGGGCGCCCGCCGGGCGAACTCTTTCAAGATCTCGACCTTCTTTCTGGTCGCCCGATCCGGGCCGCGCTCGAGGGCCTCGCGAGAGGCCGGATCCAACTCGACCTCGTCCCCGCGCACCACGATGTCCGCGTTCGGCAGCTCGCCGAGCTCTCGGATCTCCGGGTTGGTGAAGGCCGCCTGGGCCGGTCCGCGGCGACCGAGGAGGTAGACCTCCTTCACCCGGCTCCGCGCCAGCGCCTGCAGCGCGTGATCGGCGATGTCGGTCCTGGCCAGCTCCTCGGTCGAGCGGCAGAGGATACGAGCCACGTCCACGGCCACGTTCCCCACGCCGACGATGGCGACCCGTTCCTGGGCCAGGTCGAACTGACAGTCGCGGTAGTCGGGGTGACCGTTGTACCAGGCGACGAACTCGGTGGCCGCGTGGCTGTTCCGGAGATCCTCGCCGGGGATGCCCATCCGCCGATCCGTCTGCGCCCCCGTGCTGTAGACGATCTGATGGTAGTGGTCCCGCAGATCGTCCACGCTGACGTCGCGCCCGAGCTCCACGCAGCCGAAGAACCGGAACCGGGGATTCGCCGCGACCTTGTCGAACGTCGCGGTGACGTTCTTGATCTTCTGGTGGTCAGGCGCGACGCCCAGCCGCACGAGCCCATACGGGGTCGGCAGACGATCGAACAGGTCCACCTCGATGACGATCCCGGCCTGACGCAGCAGCTGGTCGGCCGCGTAGTATCCGGCGGGTCCGGCGCCCACGACGGCCACCCGAAGCGGATATCCGGCCGTCCCCGGGCGCGTGATCACCCCCGACGTGCCGACAGCGACCTCCCGACACTCATGCCCTTCGTTCCTCCTGCTGCTGCTCCGGCCTTTCTCATCTTAACGGGCCTGGCGCCCGACCGCCAACCAACAGAGCGCCGCCGCCATGCCGTAAGCACCGGCGAGACGCCCGCTGACCGCGTCGGGCGCCAGCCAGGGCCAGAACAGGCCGCCGCTCGGGAGCGGCGAGTGGATGACGCCGCAGAGCGCGGCCACGCTGGCGATGGCCAGCACGCCGGCGGCTACTCCAGGCTGTCGCTCGAGGATGGCCACCAGCGCCCACGCCCACAGCAGGGCGGTGAGAATGAACCCGTTGCCGAGCACGACGAGCGCAGCCCAGGTGGCGGCGGCATCACCGGTGAGGTCAGCTGGCGACTTGCCCAGGGCCCCGAGCAGGCCGCCGCCGATGATGAGCACGACGGCCGCCACCACCGGCACGAAGGCCAGCGCGACGGCCGGCCCGTGGCGTGCCGGCGAGGCCAGAAAGGCCTGCGCGGTGATCTCCAGGCCGATGAAGATCAGGATCGGGGCGACCGCTGCCTCGGGCAGGACCGCCACCAGCGCCGACAACGCCCCCAGAGCCGCGCCCACGCCGATGACCAGGCCGGTGGCCAGCGTGTATCCAGCCCGCGCTCCCATCGCCTTGTAGGCGGGATGCCCGATGTATGGCGTGTTCTGGATCACACCGCCGGCGACCCCGGCAGCCACGGTTGCTAGCGCCTCGGTCATGAGGATGTCGCGCGTGCGGTACTCGTCGCCGGCCGCCGCCGCCGATTCCGTGTTGTCGATTCCCCCGATCACCGTGAGGAGCGCGAACGGCAGCGCGATCGACAGGTAGGGCAGGGCGATCGGCAGCGCCTCGATCCAGGCCAGGGTGGGCCAGGGCACCGCGAGGGCCAGCGCGCCCGTGGGCACGGCGTGCGCGGGCTGGGGGTCACCCAGGGCCGCCCGCACCCAGAAGAGCCCCGCGCCCGCGACGACGGCGGCCAGGGCGCCCGGCACGCCAAGGGGCATGCGCACGCCGCCGAAGAGGGCCAGGAACAGCACGACGAGGGCCACCAGCCCGACCAGCGGATCGCGGAAGAGCTTGAGGGCCGGAAGGAACGCGATCATCAAAATCGCCACGCCGGCGATCGAGCCGAGCAGCGCTGCCCGAGGCACCGCCCGTCGCGTCCAATCGCCGGCAAAGGCCAGCAAGATCTTGGCGAGCCCCATGGCGATGGTCAGCACCATGCCGACTTTCCAGGCGAGCTCCGCGTCTCCGGTCGACAGCTTCACCGGCCCCAGGACGCCGAAGACCATGGCGAACAGGGTGGGCGTGTCGATACCGAAAGGCATGGCCGTGACGTCGGCGCGACCCGTCCGCCGCATGAGCCGCAGGGCCAGCCAGGTGTAGACGAGATCACCGATCAGGACGCCGAGCGCGGTGCCCGGCACCATGCGCGTGAGGACGAGCTCGGCGGGAAACCCGAACGCCCCGATCAACAGGCTGGCCAGGATGACGAGGTTGGTGGTGTTGTCGAGGACCAGGCCGAGGAAGCCGTTGAGATCGCCGGGGCCGATCCACTGGCGCGGGCGCCGGGCGACGGTGGGGGCGCCCGGGGAGCGGTCAGCCGTCGCTATCGCGCCCCGGCAACGCCGGTCCGCGCCAATTCACGGGCCCGGGTGCGCACCTGCTCGGCCAGGCCGCGGCACCAGGCCAGGCTGCCGCGGTGGTCGGCCACGTCCTTGTAGTCGAGCTCGCACCGCGATGAAAAACGATCGCCGAGGCGCAGGCGCACTCCGAAAGAGCGGCCCGCCCGCTCGTCACCAGTTTCCAAGACGACTTCCACGCGCGCATCCTCACGCTTGGCGTGGGAGATGAGGAAGTTGTGGAGCCAGCGCGCGACCTCCTCGTACGAGCCGCCTGCGAACGACATGACGGCCGGAGTGTAGCACTGGCGTCACGAACTTCCCTCCGAGCCGATCAGCACTCGTTGTAGCCGCAGCTCAGGCACTTCTTGCAGCCTTCCTCGTACACGAAGGTCGCCTGCCCGCACTCCTTGCAGAGATCCCCGATGGCCTTTTTGCCGTTCGTAGCAGCCGGGGAGGGCGGGGCCGGCTTGAGCTCCCCGATGTGCTCGGCCAGGGTGCGGGCGATGGCGTCGGGGAGCGAGAGGATCTTCGCTGTCCCGAAGCCCGTCGGCTGGCCACCTCCGATGCGGCTCAGCTGGCTGATGATCTCCTCGAGCCTGCGCTGAGCCGAGAAGGGCGAAGGGAGCCTCAGAATGAGCGAAATCAATCGTCCCAGCGCCTCGGCCACAGCCATGGTATCGGAGCCGCCCTTGCCCACCTGCACGAAGACCTCGAAAGGATCCCGCTCCGGAGTCTCGTTGACAGTGATGAAGGCCGTTCCAATCGGCGTCTCGGTGCGGTAGGTCATGCCGGTGAGGCTGTGGGGGCGCGGCTTGATGATGGCAGGACCGACGGCCAGCGCCGGGGCCTCGACCTTGTCCTTCTTGCTGGCGCCGATGCCGATGTTGAGCACCTGCTCGCCCTTGCACCCATCACGGAACACCGTGATGCCGAGGCAGCCGAGCTCCCAGGCCAGGCGATAGGCATTGGCGACGTCGTCCTCGCCGGCCGCGTTGGGCAGGTTGATCGTCTTGGAGACCCCGTTGTCCGTGAAGCGCTGGAAGGCGGCCTGGTGCCGGACGTGCCACTCGTACCCGATCTCGTGTGAGGTCTTGAACACTCGCCGGGCCGACTCCGGCATGCCCGGGATGCCGTGCAGCGAGCCGCGGCGCGCGATCTCCTGCATGAGCGCGTCTGAGAACAGCCCCTGCTCGCGGGCGATGGCTTCGAAGGTCTCGTTCACGAAGGTGAGCACCCGCTCGCCGTCGGGCTGCTTGACCCGGTGCTCGAAGGCCAGCGCAAAGATGGGCTCGACGCCGGACGAGCAGCCCGCGATCATGGAGATGGTGCCGGTGGGCGCGATCGTCGTCACCGTGGAGTTGCGCATGGGCCGGCCGTGCTGATAGATGGAGCGGCTCCAGTTCGGGAAGGGCCCGCGTTCCTCGGCCAGCTTGGCCGACTGGTCGTGGGCGGTGTCCTTGACGAACGCCATGAGCCGCTCGGCCAGCGCGATGGCCTCGTCGCTGTCGTAAGGGATGCCCAGCAGGAACAGGAGGTCGGCCCACCCCATGATGCCCAGGCCGATCCGCCGGTTGGACTTCACGGTGGCATCGATCTCCGGCAGCGGATACGGGTTCATCTCGATGACGTCGTCGAGGAACCGCACGGCCAGACGGAGGACCCGCTCCATCTCGTCCCAGTCGATCGGTGAATCGCCGTCCGGGCTCCGCCGGGCGAACTTGGAGACATTCAGCGAGCCCAGGTTGCAGGCCTCGTTGGGCAACAGGGGCTGCTCACCACACGGATTCGTGGCCTCGATCTGGCCGATCTCCGGCGTGGGATTGGCCGGGCTGGCGTTGATGCGATCGAGGAACACCATCCCCGGATCGCCCGTGCGCCACGCCGCGCGCACGATGCGGCCGAACACCTCCTGGGCCGACAGCCGGCCGGCGACCCGCCCGGTGTGGGGATTGATGAGATCGTAGTCCTCGCCTTTGTCCAGCGCGTCCATGAACACGTCGGTCGCCGCCACCGAGATGTTGAAGTTGGTGATCCCCCCGTCGAGCTTGCACTCGATGAATTCCAGGACGTCGGGGTGATCCACCTTGAGGATCCCCATGTTGGCCCCGCGTCGCGTTCCCCCCTGCTTCACGGCCTCGGTCGCGCTGTTGAAGACCCGCAGAAACGAGACGGGACCCGACGCGCGGCCACCCGTCGAGGCGACGAGATCATCCTTGGGCCGCAGGCGCGAGAACGCGAACCCCGTTCCCCCGCCACTCTTGTGGATGATCGCCGCGGCCTTCACCGAGTCGAAGATCTCCTCCATGGAGTCGCCCACCGGCAAGACGTAGCAGGCCGAGTACTGCAGGCCGTTGCCCTTGCCGGCATTCATCAGGGTGGGCGAGTTGGGCAGGAAGTAGCCGTCCACCATGATGTCGTAGAAGGCCTCGGCCACCTCGCGGACCGCAGCCGCGCTCCGCCCGTAGCGCGCCTCGCCGGCCGCGATGGACTGGGCCACCCGCCAGCACATTTCCTCCGGCGTCTCCACGACCTTGCCGTCCCTTCGGGTGAGGTAGCGCTCCCGGAGGACTCGGAGGGCAGGTTCGGTCCACTTGCCGACTTTGGCCGGGCGGCTTTCCGACAGCATGCTTCTTGCCTCCTTCGGGGTCTATCGCAGGCCTATCGCCGAGGCGACCAAGCCTTGGGCGCCCCGGGGGTACGCCACCGAGGCCCCCCCTCGGAATCACTACATCTTGTGGCTGCGGGAATGTAGCACGCAGAATATCGCGGTCGTCAAGAAAAAACCTATCCACCAATCATCCACTGTTCATCCACCATCCATCTGCGGACGATCGAGCCGGGCCCACCCGGGTGGCCGTGGGCATCGTGGTATCCTCACCCCGCTCGATTGAGCCGAGGAGCCGCGCATGGCGGTCGCACGCAGGGCAGTCACGGTGCTCATGGGTCTCTGCCTGGTGGTCGCCCTGGCCTCGGTGCCCGCCGCGGGTCAGGGGCAGGCGGAGCGTCCCGCGCCTCCCCAGGTGGCGGGACGGTTGCTTTCGATGGACGAGGCCGTCGCCATCGCGCTCGAGACCCAGCCGCAGATCCAGGCCCGGCTCTACGACTACGCGGCGGCGCGCTTCCGCGTCGATCAGGCGATGTCCCCCCTGCTGCCCCAGCTCAGCAGCTCGGTCTCGGCCAGTCGGAGCCGGAGTTCCGTGCTCCCGACCAGCGTCGGACCCACGGCCGTCATCGTCAACCGGTACTTCGACGAGACGCTGGTGGCCCAGGTCGCGCTGTCCCAGCTCCTGTTCGACTTCGGCAAGAACCTGGCGGCCACCGAAGCCGCCAAGAAGCTGACCGCGGTGGCGCTGGAGGACGTCGAGCTGCAGCGCCAGCTCATCGCGTTGGCCGTCAAGGAAGCCTACACGAACACCCTGTTCGCCCAGCGCCTGATCCGCGTGCAGCGGCAGGCCGTGGAGCGCGCCGAGCTGAATTTGAAGTCGGCTCGGGGGTTCTTCGACGTGGGCACCCGGCCGCGATCGGACGTGGCCCGGGCCGAAGTCGACGTGGCCAACGCGCGGGTCGATCTCATCCGCGCCCGCAATGCCGAGCGGGTTGCCCGCGTCGCCCTCAACACGGCGATGGGCATCGAGATCGACACGCCGACCCAGGTGCAGGACAACCTCGTCTACGAGCCCGTCACTCTCGAACGGGCCCAGATCCGCGCCGAGGCGCTGCGCCAGCGGCCCGAGTACCGTCAAATCAAGCTGCAGGTGGAGGCGGCCGAGGCGGTCGAGCGCCAGGCCTTCCGCAACTTCTTTCCTGACCTCACCGGCGGCGGCACCTATGGCGGCGTCCGGGAGGAGCTGACCGAGGTGTGGAGCCTCACCCTGGCCCTGACGTGGACCATGTACGACGGGGGCGGCCGCGTCGCTCGCTATCGCGAGGCCCGGGCTAACGTAGACGGGGCGCGCTCCCGCGTGCGAGCGCTCGAGCTGGACCTGCTTCGGGAGGTCGAGCAGTCTCAGATCACCATCGAGGAGGCTCAGGAGCGACTGCAAGCCGCCCAGACCGCGGTGGCGTCCGCCCAGGAGAACTTTCGCCTGGCCCAGGGTCGGTTCGACGCCGGCGTCGGCACGATCTTGGAGCTGACGGACGCGCAGCTCGCTCTCACCCAGGCCCAGAACGTCGAGACTCAGGCCCTGGCCGACTATCGGATCGCCCTCTATCGGCTCGATCGGGCACGCGGTAGGCGATAACGGCGGCAAGCGGTAAGCTGAAGGGAGGTAAACGACCGGACCCTGAGGGGACGTCTAAACACGCGATGAAGCGCTACTTCTCCCTGGCCCTCGTCATGCTGGCGGTCGCCGCCGGCGTCTGGGGCTATTTTTACGTCCAGAGCCGGGGTAGCGCTCCGCAGTTCCGGCTCAGCCGGGTGGAGCGGGGCCCCCTCACCGCGGCCGTGTCGTCCACCGGGACCCTGAACGCGGTCACGACGGTCCAGGTCGGCAGTCAGGTGTCCGGCCAGATCAAGCAGCTCCTGGTCGACTTCAACTCCGTCGTCCGCAAGGGCCAGATCATCGCCCGCATCGATC
>JBOHPM010000003.1:0-31726 GCA_050731715.1 Candidatus Rokuibacteriota bacterium | reverse complement strand
CGACCTGCGCACCGTCGACCTCGTCATCCCCGCGCACGTGAACATCGGGGACACCGTCCTCCTCCAGATCAGGACCGCGTACACGTTCCACCATTCGACGTGGGCGCTCTCGAGCGATACGCGGCCGCTCGGGGTGGTGCTCAGGTCGCTGCGCTGGATCGACGGCTAGGCTAGCCGGGGCGGGACGGCGCGCGGGCGGCGTGACGGGCGAGGTCGGCGTCGACCATCATGCGGACGAGCTCCGGGAACGAGACCTTCGGGCTCCAGCCCAGCTTCTGGCGCGCCTTCGTCGCGTCGCCCAGCAGGCGGTCGACCTCGGCGGGCCGCCGCAGCGCGTGATCGACCACCACGTGCTGGCGCCAGTCGAGGCCGGCGGCGCCGAACGCCAGCTCGACCAGGTCCTGGACCGAATGGCTCTGGCCGGTGGCCACCACGTAGTCATCGGGCTCGTCCTGCTGCAGCATGAGCCACATGGCCCGGACGTAGTCGCCCGCGAAGCCCCAGTCGCGTCGCGCCTCGAGGTTGCCCAGCCGCAGCTCGCGGGCCAGCCCGTGCTTGATCCGGGCGACGCCGTCGGTCACCTTGCGGGTCACGAACTCGACGCCCCGGCGAGGCGACTCGTGGTTGAAGAGCATGCCGGAGCACGCGAACACGCCGTAGCTCTCCCGATAGTTCACCGTGATGGCGTGGCCGTAGACCTTCGCCACCCCGTAGGGGCTGCGCGGGTAGAACGGGGTCTGCTCCGTCTGCGGCGTCTCCCGGACCTTGCCGAACATCTCGCTCGACGACGCCTGATAGAAGCGCGCCTCGGGGACGACGAGACGGAGGGCGTCGAGGATGCGGGTGACCCCGAGCCCCGTGAACTCGCCGGTCAGGACGGGCTGGCTCCACGAGGTGGGCACGAAGGACTGGGCCGCCAGGTTGTAGAGCTCGTCCGGCCGGCTGTCCTCCAGCAAGCGGATGAGCGAGAGCTGGTCCAGGAGGTCCGCCTGTCGCAGCTCGACCCGGGACCGGATGTGCTCGATTCGCTCGAAGTTTTCCTGGCTCGAGCGCCGGACCATGCCGAAGACGGTATACCCCTTCTCCAGCAGCAGCTCGGCAAGATACGAGCCGTCCTGGCCGGTGATGCCGGTGATCAACGCCCTTCTGATCGCCTGGTCCCTCCCCGTGTGGTCGGGTGCTGCGGGTGCTGCAGGCCCACACTACGCCAACCTCCTGGGGGCGCGCAATTCATGGCTCGACGGGCCTTTGCCGGACGCGCTCACGCCAGTAGTCGAGCACCTCGCGGAGCGTCTGCTCGAAAGGAATCTCGGGGCGCCACCCGACGGCCCTCGCGATTTTCGTCCCATCGCCCACGAGCACCGGCGCGTCCGACGGACGCAACCGATCCGGATCCTCGCGGACCTGGATCGGCCGCACCCGCGCCTCGCCGAGCAGGAAGCCGAGGACGTCGCGCATCTGCCACGCGCGGCCCGAGCAGACGTTGTAGGCCTCGCCCGGCTGCCCGTCCGACAGCAGCAACCAGTAGGCCCGCACGACGTCGCGCACGTCGGTGTAGTCCCGTCGGGCCTCGAGGTTGCCGACATCGATCACCGGCGGCTGCCGGCCCGCTTCGATCTCCGCGACCCGCCGCGCCCAGCTGGACATGGCGTACTCCGGGCTCCGGCGCGGCCCTTCGTGCGGGAAGGCGCGACTGCGAACGATCGGCAGACGGAAGCTCTTGAAGTACTGATAGCCCATGAGGTCCTGCGCGACCTTGCTCACCGCGTACGGCGACAGCGGCCGGAACGGCGCGGTCTCGGCGAGCGGCAGCTCGTGCGGCTCGGCCCAGCCGTACTCGTCCGCCGAGCCCGCGATCACCATGCGGGGAGCCGTCCCGCCCGCTCGAATGGCCTCGAGGAGGTTCACCTGGGCGATGACGTTGTCCTGGAACGTGTCGGCCGGCCGGCGCCATGAAGCGGCCACCGAGCTCTGCGCGGCGAGGTGAAGCATGGCGTCCGGGCGCGCGGCCTCGAGGAGCCGGCTGACCGACCCGGGGTCACAGAGCTCGCACTCGATGAGACGCACTCGACCGTCGAGGGCGTCCGCGTGACCGCCGTCGGCTCCGGTTCCGGGGCGTCGAGAGCCGAAGACCTCGACCCCCTGCTTCAGGGCGAGCTCGGCGAAATGACCGCCGACGAACCCGGTGATCCCGGTCACGAGCACCCGCATCCGGGGAAATTATCCGGTCAACGGCCGCGGAGCTTGCTCCGGTGATACTCGATGACCTTCGCCAGCGAATCGTCGAGAGAGATCGACGGGGCGAAACCCAGCGTCGCGCGGAGCTTGGTGACGTCGGCCACGCGCCGCCGCGGCTCCTCGAATCCCCGCTCGTAGGCTTCCTCGTAGGGGACGCGCCGGATCTCCGACGCGCTCCCCGTGAGCTTTTTCACCCGGTACGCGAGCTCGTTGACGCTCACCTCGTGGCCGTTGCCGATATTGAACACGTGGCCGGCCGCCGTGGGGTGCGTCGAGAGCGCCAGCGTGGCCCGGACCACGTCGCGGACGTCGGTGAAGCCACGCGTCTGCTCGCCGTCGCCGTACACGGTGATGGGCTCGCCGGCCAGGGCCTGCTCCACGAAGTGCGGCACCACCATGCCGTACCGCCCCGTCTGCCGCGGACCGATCGTGTTGAAGTACCGGACGATGATGACCGGTACCCCCCGCTCCCGGTGGTAGGCGAGGCCGAGGAACTCGTCGATGGCCTTGGAGCAGGCGTAGCTCCAGCGGCTCCTGACGGTGGGGCCCAGCACCGAGTCGTCGTCCTCGCGCAGCGGCACCCTGTCGTTCTTGCCGTAGACCTCCGAGGTCGAGGCCAGCACGACGGTCTTGCCGCCCTTGGCGGCGAATCTCAGGACACGTTCGGTCCCCATGATGTTCGTCTCGATGGTGTGGACCGGCCGGTCGAGGATCAACCGGACGCCGACGGCGGCGGCGAGATGGTAGACAATGTCCGCCTCGTCCACGAGGGCCTGCATGGCATCTTCTTCGAGGACCGAGGACCAGCGCGTGCGGAGGCGGGGCGACCCCGCGACGGCCTCCAGGTTGTCGGTATGCCCGGTCGAGAGGTCATCGATGACCGTCACGTCATGACCGGCTGTCAACAGCGATTCGACGAGGTGTGAGCCGATGAAGCCGGCGCCGCCGGTGACGAGTGCCTTCATCCTCGACCTTTCCCTGGCTCGGGCAACCGCTCGGCGAGCCGGCGCGATAGCAGGCTTTCACGGCCAGCAAAATCCCATGGATAATGGGCCGAACTTCTTCCGCAAGTCAAGGACGTCGCGGGACTGGTGGCGGTCGCGGAGCACACGCGCAACGCCCGGGGTTCGACATCGGAGAAACGGACCATGAAAGTCGTCATCCTGGCCGGAGGCATGGGCTCGCGGATCAGCGAGGAGTCTCATCTCAGACCCAAGCCCATGATCGAGATCGGTGGCCGGCCGATCCTCTGGCACATCATGAAGATCTACACGGCCCATGGATTCAACGACTTCATCATCTGCCTGGGCTACAAGGGATATCTCATCAAGGAGTACTTCGCCAACTACTCACTGCACATGTCCGACGTCACCTTCGACATGGCGCAGAACCGCATGGACGTGCACCACCGGAACGTCGAGGCCTGGAAAGTGACGCTCGTGAACACCGGCGAGAACACGCTCACCGGAGGCCGCCTCAAGCGCGTGCGCGACTACCTGGACGGGGAAGACTTCTGCTGCTCCTATGGTGACGGTGTGGCCGACGTCGACATCACGGCGCTGGTCGAATTCCACCGTAAGCACCGCAAGCTCGCCACGCTAACGGCGGTCCAGCCGCCGGGCCGGTTCGGCGCGCTCGACATCAAGGATGAGCAGGTGACCCGTTTCCGCGAGAAGCCAGAAGGGGACGGCGGCTGGATCAACGGCGGGTTCTTCGTGCTGGCCCCACGGGCCATCGACTACATCGACGGCGACCACACGAGCTGGGAGGCCGATGCCGCCCACCGGCTCGCGCGGGAGGGCCAGCTCGCCGCGTACCGGCACCTGGGCTTCTGGCAGCCGATGGACACGATGCGCGACAAGAACCAGCTCGAAGCGATGTGGACCTCAGGCCGGCCGCCCTGGAAAGTGTGGCGATGACGCCCGGGTTCTGGCGCGGCCGGCGGGTCCTCGTCACCGGGCACACCGGCTTCAAGGGCGGCTGGCTGTGTCTCTGGCTGCGGCAGCTCGGCGCCGACGTCGCCGGCTACGCCCTCGCTCCCGACACCGAGCCCAGTCTCTTCGAGGCCGCGGAGGTGCGGTCGGCCGTGCGCTCCACGATCGGCGACGTGAGGGATGCCGAGGCGCTCGCGCGTGCGGTGCGCGGTCACGAGCCCGAGTTCGTCTTCCACCTGGCGGCGCAGGCGCTCGTGCGCCGCTCCTACGCGCAGCCGGCCGAGACGTTCGCCACCAACGTCATGGGCACCGTCAACGCGCTGGAGGCGGCGCGTGGCTGCGCCTCGGTCCGGGCGGTGGTCATCGTCACCAGCGACAAGTGCTACGAGAACCGGGAGCGGGCCCGCGGCTACCGCGAGAGCGACGCGCTCGGCGGCGGCGACCCCTACTCCGCGAGCAAGGCCTGCGCGGAGCTCGCCGTGCAGGCGTGGCGCCTCTCCTTTTCCGGCGACGGCCGCGCGCCCCTCGTGGCGTCCGCACGCGCGGGCAACGTGCTCGGCGGCGGCGACTGGGCGCAGGACCGTCTGCTCCCCGACATCGTCCACGCGCTCGCTCGCGGCGAGCCGGCCGGAATCAGGAACCCCGCCTCGACGCGGCCCTGGCAGCACGTCCTCGACCCGCTCGCCGGCTACCTCTTGCTGGCGCAGCGGCTGTACGAGGACGGGCCGGCCGTGGCCGGCGCGTGGAACTTCGGACCGCGGCCGGGGGAAGCGCGCACGGTGCGCTGGATCGCGGACAAGGCCTGCCGGCGGTGGGGCGCCGGCGCGCGCTGGCAGGCCGACGGGACGGCGCCCCGGCCCCACGAGGCGCGTCGGCTCGGCCTCGACGCCGCCAAGGCTCGGCGCCGGCTCGGCTGGCGACCGCGGCTGTCGGTCGAGGATGCCGTTGGCTGGACCGTGGACTGGTACAAGGCGTACCAGTCCGAGCCCGCCGGCGCGCGCCGCCTGACCGAAGAGCAGATCGCCCGTTTCCAGGACGGGCGTTCGCGATGAGCGCCGGCCCGTGCCGCTCGTGCGGCGCCGAGCTCGAGCACACGTTCTGTGATCTGGGGATGTCTCCGCTCTCGAACGCGTTCCTCACCGCGGAGCAGCTGAAGCAGATGGAGCCGTACTATCCCCTGCACGCGTACCTGTGCGGTTCCTGCTTCCTGGTGCAGCTCAAGGAAGTCGAGACCCCGCAGCGCATCTTCGCCGAGGACTACGCGTACTTCTCCTCCTATTCGCAGACCTGGCTGGACCACGCGCGCGCCTACACCGACCTCGTGTGTGAACGCTTCGGGCTCGGTCCGGGCAGTTTCGTGGTCGAGGTCGCCAGCAACGACGGCTACCTCCTGCAGTACTTCCGTCGGCGCGACGTCCCCGTGCTCGGCATCGAGCCGGCCGAGAACTGCGCACGGGTTGCCCAGCAGGCAGGCATCCCCACCCTGGTGAGGTTCTTCGGCGCCGAGCTCGCGGGCGAGCTCGCGGCCCAGGGCCGGAGCGCCGACCTGCTCGTGGGCAACAACGTCCTCGCCCACGTGCCTTCCCTCAACGACTTCGTAAGGGGATTGGCGATCCTCCTCAAGCCGCGGGGAATCATCACCATGGAGTTCCCGCACCTGCTCAACCTCATCCGGGAGATCCAGTTCGACACCATCTACCACGAGCACGTCTCGTATTTCTCGCTATGCACGGTGGAGCAGGTGTTCGCGCGCCAGCGGCTCAGGCTCTTCGACGTGGAGCGGCTGCCCACGCACGGGGGCTCGCTGCGCATCTATGCGGCCCACGCGGACGACGCCACGAAGCCGGCCACGGGCCGCGTGGCGCAGCTGCGCGACGAGGAGATCGCGTTCGGCATCACCGACGTGAAGACCTATCTGAGCTTCTCGGACCAGGTGCAGCGGACCAAGCGCAAGCTGCTCGAGTTCCTCGTCGAGGCCAAGGACGCCGGTCGCACCATCGTCGCCTACGGGGCGCCGGCCAAGGGCAACACGCTCCTCAACTACTGCGGGGTCCGTACCGATTTCGTCGACTACGCCGTCGACCGCAGCCCGCAGAAGCAGGGCCGGTTCCTGCCGGGTACCCACATCCCGGTCCTGCACCCCGATCACATCCGAAAGACGAGACCGGACTACCTCCTCGTCCTGCCGTGGAACATCAAGGACGAGGTCATGGCGCAGATGGCGCACGTCCGGGAGTGGGGCGCGAGATTTGTGATCCCGATTCCTGAGGTTCGGGTGCTCGCATGAGGTTCATCGCCACCGAGCTGGCCGGAGCCTACGTGGTCGAGCCCGAGCGCCTGGAGGACGAGCGCGGGTTCTTGGCCCGCACGTTCTGCCGCCGGGAATTCGCCGCGCACGGGCTCAACCCTGACCTGGTCCAGTGCAGCCTCTCCTACAACGCGCGGGCGGGCACCCTGCGCGGCCTGCACTATCAGGCGGCGCCTCATCAAGAAGCGAAGCTCGTCCGCTGCACGCGGGGGGCCATCTACGACGTCGTCGTCGATCTGCGCCGGGGCTCGCCCACCTTCCGGCGTTGGACGGCGGTCGAGCTCAGCGCCGACAACCGCCTGATGCTCTACGTCCCGGAAGGGTGCGCGCACGGCTTCCAGACCCTGTGCGAGGCCACCGAAGTGCTGTATCAGATGTCGGCATTCCATCAGCCCGACGCGGCGCGTGGCGTGCGCTGGGACGACCCCGCCTTCCGGATCGACTGGCCGTCCGCGGAGCGGGTCATCTCCAAGCGTGACCGCCACTACCCGGACTTCCAAGGATGAAGCGTGTCCTGCTCACGGGTGCTAGCGGCTTCATCGGGTCGCACGTCCTGCCCATCCTGGCCGCGCGCGGGTTCGAGATTCACGCGGTGTCGCGGCGAGCGCAGCCGCCGGTCGCCGGCGCGTGCTGGCACCGCGTGGACCTGCTCGAGCCCGAGCGCGCGGCGCGGCTGGTCGCGGAGACCCGCCCGTCGCATCTGCTGCATCTGGCCTGGCACGCCGGGCCGGGAAACTACTGGACCGATCCCGTCAACCTCCGATGGGTCGAGGCCAGTGTAGGCCTGCTGAGGACGTTTCGCGACCGCGGCGGGCAGCGGGCCGTCGTCGCCGGCACCTGCGCCGAGTACGACTGGAGCTCCGGCCACTGCCGGGAGCAGGCGACGCCGCTCAAGCCGGCGACCGTGTACGGCCGCTGCAAGCATGCGACGCAGGTCCTGCTCGACGCCTACTCGCAGGCCACCGGCCTCAGCAGCGCGTGGGGGCGCGTGTTCCATCTCTATGGTCCGCGCCAGCGGGCGGATCGACTGGTGCCCAGCGTCATCCGCGCGCTCCTCGGCAACGTGCCGGCGCGCTGCACGCCCGGGGAACAGGCGCGCGACTTCATGTACGTGGAGGACGCGGCGCACGCCTTTGCGACGGTGCTGGAGACCGACCACCGCGGGCCGATCAACATCGCCTCAGGCCAGGCGGTGCGGGTCAAGGACCTGGTCGCCGAGATCGCCGGGCAGATCGGCCGCTCCGACCTCGTGCACCTCGGCGCCCTGCCGGCCCCGGCCGATGAACCTCCGAGCATCGTCGGAGACGTCGGCGTGCTGGCCCGATTGGGCTGGGCGCCGCGCCACGGCCTGGCGGACGGCATCCGGCACACCATCGCCTGGTGGAAGGACCATCTTGGGCGTCGCTAGCGTCTGTCCTCTATGCCGCTCGGAAACGACCAGTGAGTTCCTGCGCCGGGAGGGCGTTCCCGTGCATCAGAATCTGATGTTCGCGACCCGGGCGACGGCGCGGCGTGCAACGCGCGCCACGCTCAGCATGCACGTGTGCCTCCGGTGCGGATTCGTCTTCAATGAGGAGTTCGACGCCGCCAAGCTCGCCTACGGCGCGGACTACGACAACACCCAGGAGTGCTCGGCGGCCTTCGCGCGCCACCTGGAGCAGCTCGCCCGCAGAGTGGTCGAGCACCACGGCCTGCGCAACGCGCACATCGTCGAGGTCGGCTGCGGCAAGGGATCGTTCCTCCGGCGACTGACCACGTACCCGGAGACCGACAACCGGGGCATCGGCTACGACCCGAGCTACACCGGACCCGACAGCGAGCTGGGTGGCCGCCTCCGCTTCTACCGGGAGAACTACGGCCCCGCCTCGGCCCACGGCGGCGTCGACGTGGTGATCTGTCGCCACGTCATCGAGCACGTCGCCGATCCCGTGGCGCTGCTCGAAGCCATCGGCGGCTCGGTGCGGCGCTCACCGTCGCCGCTGGTGTTCTTCGAGACGCCGTGCGTGGAGTGGATTCTCGAGCACCGGGTCGTCTGGGACTTCTTCTACGAGCACTGCTCGCTGTTCGCCGCCGGCACGCTGGCCGCGGCGCTTCGGGCTGCGGGCTTCCGGGTCGACACGGTGCACCGGGTGTTCGGCGGCCAGTACCTCTGGCTCGAGGCCGGCGTCGCGGAGAGAACTCCGGAGCCCGGCTGGGCGGCCGGCGACGTGCCTGCCCTGACCACCGCCTTCGCCGCCGCCGAGGTGCGCCAGCGCCAGCGCTGGGGCGAGGCCGCGGCCGCGCTCGCCCGTACCGGGCGCGTCGCGCTCTGGGGCGCCGGCGCCAAGGGTGTCACCTTCGCCAACCTCGTCGATCCCGACGGCGACATCATCGACTGCATCGTGGACCTCAATCCCGCGAAGCAGGGGAAGTTCTTGCCTGGGACCGGCCATCCGATCGTGTCCCAGACGGACATGGCCGCACGCGGGGTCCGCCACGCTATCCTCATGAACCCCATCTACGGCGAGGAGAACGCGGCGTTGCTGCGCAGCGGCGGCATCGAGGCGAACCTGATCGAGCTGGCCTGACGTGAAGATGATCATCGACACCGAGGCCCGCACCCTCGTCCTCGAGGAGGCCGGCCGCTCGCGCACGCTCGATCTCTACTCGCGCGAGGCGTTCGAGCACCTCTCCCACCAGTGGGTCAGGATCGGCTGGAACGAGAAATACCCTTACACCTTCAGCTGGCTGGGGCGTCCCATCATCCAGCTGCCGGAGGACATCGTCCGGGTGCAGGAGGTGATCCACCGCGTCCAGCCGGACGTGATCGTCGAGACGGGAATCGCCCACGGCGGATCCCTGATCCTGTATGCGAGCCTGGCCCGGGCGCTCGGGAAGGGACGGGTGATCGGCATCGACGTCGAGATCCGTCCGCACAACCGGAAGGCGATCGAGTCACATCCGCTGGCACCGCTCATCACTCTGATCGAAGGCAACTCCATCGAGTCGTCGGTGGTGACGGCCGTGCAGACCCTCATCGAGCCAGCCGAGACGGTGATGGTGGTGCTCGACTCGAGCCACACCAAAGCCCACGTGCTCGCCGAGCTCGAGGCCTACGGCCGCCTGGTGACGCGGGGGTCCTACATCGTCGCCACCGACGGCATCATGCGCGACCTGTACGACGTGCCGAGAGGAAAGGTTGAATGGGCTGTCGATAACCCTGCTGCTGCAGTGGTCGACTTCGCTCTGGCGCACCCGGATTTTGTTTTGGAACAGCCCCTCTGGCCGTTCAACGAAAGCGCTCTGTCCGGGAACGTGACGCATTGGCCTGGGGCGTGGCTACGGCGTCGTTGATTTCATAGGAACTCGCAACCGTGCCTTCTGATCTGCAGTGCCGTCTTCACAACCGAATGTTCACGGGCAATCGGCGCCTTGCACGGCCGGACGTGATCACGTAGACTGCCCCACTTAGCGCGACGGTAGGTTGGCCGTGGCCAGGCAGAATTCGCGGTGGACGGAGGACCATCCGGTGAAGACAGCAGTGGTGTGCGGCGCGGGCGGCTTCATTGCGAGTCATCTCGTCAAGTTCCTGCGAGACAAGGGGTACTGGGTGCGAGGTGTCGACATCAAGCACCCGCAGTTCTCGCCGACGGCCGCCCACGAGTTCCTCGTCCTCGACCTGCGAGACGAGGCGGCCTGCGCGGCGGCGGTCGCGCCAAAGGGCGGAGGCCCCGTGGACGAGGTTTACCAGCTCGCGGCAGACATGGGGGGAATGGGGTTCATCCACTCCGCCGAATGCGAGATCATGCGCAACAACGTCCTCATCAACGTCAACATGGTTCAGGCCGCTGCCGGCGCGCGTGTCGGGCGTTACTTCTTCTCGTCCTCCGTATGTGTCTATCGCGACATGCTCCCGGGCGAGCCGGAGCTCACCGAGGCCGACGCTTACCCTGCCCTGCCCGACAACGAGTATGGCTGGGAGAAGCTCTACTCCGAGCGCGTGGCCATGGCCTTCTCCCGCCGCTCCGGCATTCCGGTGCGGATCGCCCGCTTCCAGAATTGCTACGGACCCGAGGGAACCTGGAACGGGGGCCGCGAGAAGGCGCCGGCCGCCCTCTGCCGCAAGATCGCCGAGGTCGACGATGGCGGCTCGATCGACGTGTGGGGCGACGGCAGCGCCATCCGCTCCTACACGTACGTCGACGACATGCTCGACGGAATCTACCGGCTCATGCACTGCGACCTCGACGGGGCGGTGAACATCGGCTGCCCCCAGTACGTCTCGGTCAACGAGCTCGTCGAGACGATCGCCGACGTCGCCGGCAAGCGCGTCTCCGTCAAGCACGTCGACGGACCGGTGGGAGTCCATTCGAGAAACTTCTCCAACGAACGCATCTATTCGACCGGCTGGCGCTCGCGCTTTCCCCTGCGTGACGGGATCGCTCTCACCTATCCTTGGGTGGAGAAGCAGGTCGTGGCCGAACGGCGGGGTGAGTCGGTTCCGTCACACGCTCGAGCGTGACGAGCCCCTGAAAGGCCAGGAACGGGCCAGCGCTCGGCCGACACGATCGGCGGCGACCTACGCCGCGAATGGCGGCGGCAGCACCCCTCGCTGCAGAAGGCCGAGCTGGTGGTGGTACACCGTCGAGACGCCGGCCGCCAGGCTGGTGACCGGAGGCAGTTCCACCTCGCCGAGGGCGACGGAGCGGAAGGCGAGCTTGGCCGGGTGAGCGCCCCGCTGCGTGCTCGGCGCGCCGAGAATACGGACGGGCTGCCTGGAGATGTGCCGGAGCAGCGCCACGACCTCCGACAACGTCACGCTCCGCCCCGTGGCAAAGATCTTCACGGCGCGTCCGGGGGCGCGCGCCGACAGCAGATGGGCCGCGCAGCGAAGGAGGTGACGGGCAGCGTCCGCGACGTAGAGGAAATCTCGCTGGGTGTCGAGAGGCACGTAGATCTGGATCGGGCGGCGGAAGAGCAGCGCCCGGACCATCTGGGAGATGAGCCCCTGCGGCTTGGCGAGGTTCTGACCCGTCCCGTACAGGGTCGCGAAGCGGCCGACGAGCCATCCCACGTCGGGCGTCGTGTCGGACCAGGCGCGCAAGGCGCCTTCCTGCCGGAGCTTCTGGCGGCCGTATTCGGCCACCGGCCGGCACGGACTGTCCTCGGTCAGGAGGCCGCCGGCGTGGCCGCCGTACACGCCGCCGGCCGAGCTGGCCAGCGTGACCAGGCCGGGCATCCCTCGGCCAGTGCCGGCGCGCTGCGCACCGAGGCTCGAGAGGAATCGCTCGAACGTCCGGCTCTCGGCTTCCAGTACGGCGCCGGCAGTCTGGATCACCCCGGCGCCCGCGCACCAGAGAATCGCCCAGGCATCGAAACCCGCCCGCGCGGCGGCGAGGAACGCGCCGAGCTCACGATTCAATGCGCTCTCGATCAACGCCGTTCGGTCCCACGGAAGACGGGGCTCGGGGCACAGCCAGGGGGAACATCCCGGCATCTCTTCCAGGAGCAGGCGGCGCACGTGGGACCCGAGCAGTCCCCCCTCGCCCACCACCCATACCAGCGCGTGCGTCATGAGGAGAAGCCGGGAGGCTTCCGCGGCGGCTGTGAGACGACGAGGTAGGTGGGCTTGCCCATCGCCATGTTGAGGGCGACGCCGAGGTACTCGGCAATCACGGACAAGCAGAGGAGCGTGACGCCGGAGAAGAAGCTGAGCATGATGACGAGCGACGTCCAGCCGGCGACCTCCACCT
The DNA here is from genome assembly GCA_050731715.1 of Candidatus Rokuibacteriota bacterium. Lineage (GTDB taxonomy): Bacteria > Methylomirabilota > Methylomirabilia > Rokubacteriales > CSP1-6 > 40CM-4-69-5. The sequence goes on along the minus strand of JBOHPM010000003.1, from coordinate 19,514 downwards.
GGTGCACGAGCTTGGCGTGCAACGCGTTCACGCTGACTCCGATGGCGACGAGAATCGAGAAGATGCCGACCAGCGCGATCGCGCGGAGGGGGCGCGTCCCCGCGGTGAGGACCAGCCTCCAGAAGTGTGAGGCCAGCTTCAGGAACGTGTAGCCCGAGGGCCGCCCTCGCTCCTCACGCAGCAAGACCGGACAGGTCGAGACTCGATCGACGACCCAGCCCAGCGCGATGTCCAGATACACGCGGTGACCGCAGAACGCGGCCAGGCTACGTGCGATCTCGCCGCTCATCAGCCGGAAGCTGTTGAAGAGACCGATGCCCGAGTTTCCCACCAGGAGCGCGACGGAGCGCTTCGCGAGCCGGCTGAGCCCATTGCGAAGCGGTCCGTGGGGCGGCGCGTTCGCCGGGCTCGCGTAGACGAGCTGAGCGCCAGTGGCCAGCGCCCGGTCGAGCAGCCGGCCGATGTCGTTCGGGTCCTGCTGGCCGTCCTCGTCGAGGGTGACGACCCAGTCGCCCGAGGTGCTCGCCATACCCGCCAGCGTGGCCGCGTGCTGGCCGTAGTTGCGCGACAACCAGACGGGCACGATGAACGGATGCCGGGCGGCGAGCGCGATCATGACGTCGGCGGAGCCGTCGGTCGCTCCATCGTGGACGAGCACGACCTCGGTCACACGGAACGGATGGCCGCCGGGTGTGGCGCCGCCCTTGGTGAGCGGAAGCAGCTCGTCGGTCAAGGCCCCCAGCGTGCGCTCGCCCCTGTAGACAGGGACGACCACCGAGACCCGAATCGATGGCTCCGGGTACGGAGGACCATCCGGTGCCCAGGCCGGCTGACCGGGCAGAGCGACCATGGGGCCGTTGTAGAGCCGGGCGGGCACGATGTCAACGACAAGCAGCGGCGGCGTCCGACGAACACCTAGTCGACCCGCTCGGCGACCAGGACGTACTGGGCGCCCGCGGGACACCACGCGAGCCAGGGTTCGACCGCCCGCAGCCAGGCGAGAGCTCGCGGAAAGAAGACGATGTAGTCACGACGCCGCAACCGCAGCCCTGCGCGCCTGATCCGGGAGATTCCCTCGGTGGTCGGAAGCAGGATCGCGTCCCGGTCGAACTCACATCGAGCGACGACCCACCGGGTCACGGGGTTGGCCGGATTGTGCTCGAAGACGAAGAGCTTGCCGCCCGGCGCGAGCCGCTCGCGCAGCCGAGCCACGACGGCGCCGCGATGCTCGGGCGCCACGTGATGCATCACGTTCGACAGGACGACGGCATTGTAGCGGTCCGACAGCCTCGCCAGCTCGCTCGTGAATGTCCCCGTGGCCGTCAGGGCTGCCGGAATCTCTCGAACGCTCGCCGCCGAGACGTCGTATCCGTCGAGCCGGCAGCCGGGAAGCTCCTGCCTGATGAACGCGGCCAGGACGCCGACCCCGCAGCCGAAATCGAGGAGCGTGCCCCGGAAGGCCGGACCGAGGATCCGGGCGACGTACCGCGCCTTGTATCGCGAAAAGTATTCGGAGCCCTCGCCGGACACGCCGACACACCGGTCGAGCATCTCCCGATAGTCGCCGGCAAAGCGATCAAACTCTTCCACGGTTCCTCGCCTTCGTGATCACGAGTGCACCGGTTGCCCGCGCTATTCCAGACGGATCGACGCCCGTCTCAGGGCGATGCCCAGCGCGTCACACACGTTCGCGACGTGGTCGAGCCCGGGCCCCTTGATCTTACCCGACGAGACGATCACCTCCTTCGCGGCGCATCGGCGTACGAGCTCCTCGATATCCTCGCTGCCGCCCAGGACAGGGACACCGTGAATCCTCGTCTCGTGCTTGGAGCCATCGTCGTCGATGAACCCGACGGCGATCCGTTCCAGGCCAGGGTTGTTCAGCAGCTCCCGGACGACGAGCTCCCCGCCGGCCCCCGCTCCGTAGACGAGCACCCGCTGATGCGACGGCGGCGCCGGCCGCAGCATCTCGGCGAACACGCGGAACGATATGCGGCTGCCGGCCACCAGCACGAACAGGAACACCCAGTCGAGGATGAAGACCGTGCGCGAGAACCCCTCGAAGCGCGTCGTGTACACGAGGGCGACCACCGTCGCCATCGCCCCGGTGGCTGTCGCGCGGCCGATCCGGAGCAGGTCCGACATGCTCGTGAATCGCCAGACGCCGCGATACACCCCGAAGACCGCGAGTGTCGCCAGCTGGATGACGAGCACGACCGGCACCGACCGGTAGAACAGATCGATGTAACGGTCCAGCTCCTTCTCGAAGCGGACGAGATACGAGGCGTAGTACGCGATCGGGATGAGGCAGAGGTCGAGAAGCAGCGTCATCACCTGCCGCTTGTACTGGAAGTTGGCCAGCAGCCGCAGCACGGTTGCGCCGCTGCTGTTGACCGGTGCCTCGACGACCCGGACCCCGCTCAGGTAGATGCCGAACAGAACGAGCACGATGACGAGCAACGCGAGCAGGACGATCGCCCAGGAGAAACCCGCGCCGTACGACAGCGCGGCGATGCCACCCGCGGCCGCGGACACGGCGACGAGAAAGGCGACGGTCTTGCGCTCGCTGAGGCCGACGGCCACGAGCCGGTGCGACGTGTGATCGCGCCCGCCCACGTGGACCGCGCTCCCTCTGAGCGTCCGGGTCAGGGTGACGAAGGCGGTATCGAAGATGGGGATGAGCAGCAGCAGCACCGGGATCATGAGCACCGCGATCGTGCCCCGTGAGTACGCGTGAGCGGAGGGCACGAGCGATAGCCCCGCGAGAAAGAACCCGATGAAGAGGCTGCCCGCGTCACCCATGAAGATCTTCGCCGGTGGGAAGTTCCGGATCAGGAAGCCACCCAGGGCCCCGATGAAACCGGCCGTCACCGCCATGCCGCCGGCGTCGCCATCCCAGTAAAAGAACAGGAGCCGGAACGCCGCCGCCACCGCGGCCACCGACGCCGCGAGCCCATCCATGTTATCGAGGAGATTGAAGGCGTTGGCGATGCCGACGATCCAGAACAGGGTGACGAAGAGGTCGAGCAGCTCGAATCCAGTCGGGCGGAAGCTGAACCCGAGCATGATCAGGATCCCGCCGATGACGATCTGGGCGAGCAGCTTGCCCTGCGGACTCAATTTCCGCAGGTCGTCCACCAGCCCGATGCCGGCCATGGCGACGCTCGCCGCCGCGAGCACGACGAACTCCGTCCGCGCGCCGACGAGGACGAGCGGGACGAGGGTCCCCGCGGCGATCGCCACGCCACCGAGGAGCGGCACCGTCTGGCGATGCCAGCGGTCGACGGCGGGGCGGGCCACGAGGCCCAGCCGCGGCGCCAGTCGCTCGGCGGCGAGCGTCAGCGCGAGACTGATGCCCAGGCCGATGAGGAAGAGCGACGCCGTCCCGATCATCGAGCGGCCACGAGATCGCTGTACAGGCGGTCGATGTCGGCGACCAATCGCTGCGCGCTGAAGGCCGGATACACCCGCTTGCGCCCGGCCTCGCCCAGGCGTCGGCGGCGGTCGTCGTCGCCGAGGAGCGCGACGATCGCCTCGGCCACGGCCGCGGCATCGCCCGGTGGGGCGAGGAGTCCGCTCACGCCGTGGTCGACGAGATCGGGCACACCGCCCACCCGCGTCGCGACCACCGGCCGCGCGGCGGCCATGGCCTCGATCAGCGACACCGGCGACCCCTCGTTGCGCGAGGTGAGAACGACCACGTCGAGGTCGGCGTAGATGCGGTCGAGGTCGGCTCGCCAGCCGAGGAAGCGCACGCGCCCGCCCAGGCCCAGTGACCTCGCGAGCGTCTCGAGCTCCGCGCGGCGCTCACCGTCGCCGACCACGACGAACCGGCTCTCCGGCAGGCGACGCGACACCTCGGCCGCCGATCGCAGGAAGACCTCGTGCATCTTGACGGGGACCAGGCGCGCCACGATGCCGACGAGGAGGTCGCGGCTCGAGAAGCCCTGCTCGCGCCGCAGGCTCCCCCGCTCCGCCTCGGCGCTCATGAAGCGGTCGAGATCGAGCCCGAGCGGCACCACGTCGAAGCGGTCCCGGCGGCCGACGCCGAGGTCGAGGAGATCCTGCCGCACACGCTCGCTGACCGCGAGGAGTCTGTCGGTCCGGCGGGCGAGCCATCGCTCGAACCCGACGAATAGCCGCGTCTTCGTACGGCCGAAATACCCCTGGAGCACGTGGCCGTGATAGGTGTGGACGATCCGCGGGACGCCGCACCATCGAGCGGCCAGGCGTCCCAGCATGCCCGCCTTCGCCGTGTGCGTGTGCACGATGTGCGGTCGAGCTTCGCGGAGGACGCGCACGAGGCGCCCCAGCGCCGCGGCGTCGGGCAGGCCTCGTATCTCCCGGCCGAGACCGGGAACGACGAGCAGGCGGTCGAGACGCTTCCGGGACAGCGTCAGGTAATTTCCCTCGTGGCGATCTTCCGTCCCCGTGACCAGGAGCGATTCGTATCGGCGCGGGTCGAGCCGCTCGGTGAGCAGCGTGACATGGATGGCCGGGCCGCCCACGTTCATGCGGGCGATGATGCGAACGACCCGGATGCGTTCGCCGGTCTCGGGGCGGACCGAGCTCACGGGCGATCCGGCGCCGACGAGGGACACTCCCGATCGACGAACATGCGGTGCCAGAGCTCCAGGACGAGCAGGCTCCACAGCTGGAGATGATGGTCGGCCCGGCCTCCGGCGTGGTCGTCCAGCAGCCGCCGGACCGCATCGGGCCGGAAGTAGCCGCGGGCGCGCGCGGTCCGGTCCAGCAGCAGGTCGCCGGCCATGTCGAGGAGCTCGTGGCGGAACCAGTGATCGATGGGCACGCCGAAGCCCGCCTTCCGGCGCCGGATGACGGGCGCCGGCAGTACGCCGCGCATCAACCGCTTCAGCAGGTACTTCTGGGACAGTCGCCGGAACTTCAGCGATGCCGGCAACGTGGCGGCGAACTCGACCACCTTGTGATCGAGCAGGGGCGAGCGCAGCTCCAGCGAATGGGCCATGCTCGCGATGTCCATCTTGACCAGCAAGTCGTCGGGAAGATAGAGACGAACGTCGACGTCGGCCATCGTCTCCACCGGCGACCGCGCCGCACTCTCTGCGAACGCGACATCGAGAAGCGCGAGCGAGTCGGCTCCAGCAGTGCGCTTCGCGAAGTCGTCCGTGTACAGGCGAGCCTTTGCCGCTTCGTCCGCCAGCGCGACCCAGCGCGCATAGCGCCGAGAGCCGCCCATCGGGAGTCCTTCCGCGAACCGGCGAACGCGCGCCGGCCACGACCGGGAGCCCGTCCCCGGCAGCACTCGAGCAAGGGCGGCAATTCCCGATCGCAACGGTCGCGGGACCGTCGCTGCCCAGTCGGCCACGACGCCCGCGCGGTATCGATCGTATCCCAGGAACACCTCGTCGCCGCCGTCACCATTCAGCGCCACGGTGACGAAGCCCCGCGCCATCTCGCAGAGGGCGAACGATGGGAGCGCCGACGAGTCCGCGAACGGCTCGCCGTAGTGCCAGACGAGGCGGGGAAGGGCCGCGACGGCGTCCGGCTTCACGATGAGCTCGTGGTGCTCGGTGTCGAAACGGTCGGCGACCTGGCGCGCGTACCGCAGCTCGTCGTATTCCGGCTGCTCGAAGCCGATCGAGAAGGTCTCGAGTCGCCCCGTCACGAACCGCCGCATGAGCGCGACGACCAGGCTGGAGTCGAGGCCCCCGCTGAGCAGCGCGCCGAGCGGAACGTCGCTGACGAGGCGAAGGCGGACAGCGTCCTCGAGAACGCTCTCGAGCTCCTCCAGGACGGCGGCCTCGGCCGCCTGCCGCCTGGGCTCGTACGCCAGTGACCAGTACCGGTGAATCGCGATGTCGCCGTCGTGGACGAGAAGATAGTGCGCCGGGGGAAGCTTGCGGATGGCTCGGAACGACGACCACGGGCTCGGGACGTACCCGAAGGTGAGGAAGTGGTGGATCGCCTCCACGTCCGGCTCCCTGGACACGCCGGGATCCTGGAACAGGGCCCGAATCTCGGACGCGAACACCAGGCTGTCCTTCGACGCCGCGTAGAACAGCGGCTTCTTGCCCAGCCGATCCCGCGCCAGGAACAGGCGACGGCGGGGCGCATCCCAGATCGCGAACGCGAACATCCCGCGCAGGTGCTGGAGGCAGTCGATGCCGTCTTCCTCGTACAGATGCACGACCGCCTCGGTGTCGGTGTCCGACCGGAACCGGTGGCCGCGACTCTCCAGGCGCGCCCGGATCTCCTGGAAGTTGTACACCTCCCCGTTGAGGACGATCAGGATGGAGCCATCCTCGTTGGCGATGGGCTGGCGGCCGCGCGGCGACAGGTCGATCACGGCGAGCCGGCGGCTGGCGAGCGCGACCGCGTCCTCGCTCCAGATACCCTCGTCGTCGGGGCCGCGATGCCGCAACGTGTCGCCCATGCGACGAACGATGGCCGTGTCCACCGGCCGGCCGTCCATCGTGATCTTTCCGGCTATGCCGCACATGCCGTGCGCTGACGCCGGATGCCGTTCAGCAAGACCACTTCACCGTAACAAGCGCCATGCGTGGAGTCCCGTCGGGGAGTCTCGATGTCGACTGGAGCACCCGATCATAGCCCTCGCCCTTCCGGCCGCGCAAGACGACCGTGAACCGGAACTCGATCGACGGCGCTGGTGTGGCGGGGCGACCGATGGCATATCCTCTGAGGCATGAGCGCTGCGCCGCACCTGGATTGGCCGGGGTCGGGGGTCTACGACTCGGCCGAGCGCCGGCCGCCGGCCGTGGAAGAGCTGGTGGAGCTGTGGCGCTACCGCGACCTGGTCGTGCAGCTCGTCCGCCGTGACATCGTCGCGCGATACAAGCGGTCGCTCCTCGGCGTGGCCTGGACGATGCTCAACCCGCTCGCCACCACGCTGGTCCTGGCCGTCGTCTTCTCACAGGTCTTCGGGACCCGGACCGCCTACGCGGCGTACCTGCTGTGCGGTCTCGTCGCGTGGAACTTCTTCGCCCAGAGCACGCTCTCGGCCATGCGCCAGCTCGTCTGGGGCGCCGGGCTGCTCCACAAGATCTACGTCCCCCGCACCGTCTTCGCGGTGACAGCCGTCCTCACCGGGCTGGTCAACCTCGGCCTGGCCCTGGTCCCGCTCTTCCTCGTGATCGTGTTCAGCGGGCTCCGGCCCTGGCCCGCGGTCCTGTTCCTGCCCGTCGCGGTCCTCCTGCTGGCGGCGTTCGCCCTCGGGATCGGGCTTCTCCTGTCCACGCTGGCGGCGCACTTCGCGGATGTCGGCGAGCTGTACGAGCTGCTCCTGCCCATGCTCCTGTACCTGACGCCGATCATCTACCCCGAAGACATCCTTCCCCAGTGGGCCCGTGGCTGGCTGGTGGAGATCAACCCGTTCTACCGGCTCATCGTCCTGTTCCGGGGGCCGCTCTACGAGGGCGTCTGGCCCGAGCCGGCGGCCGTCCTGGCGGGGGCGCTCTGCGCCGCCGGCGCCCTTGCGCTCGGCTGGTTCGTCTTCGCCAACCGGGCAGACGAGTTTCCGTATCGTGTCTGATCCCGTCATCGCGCTGGAGGGCGTGTCCGTCCGCTTCCGGGTCCCGCACGAGCGCATCGCCACGCTGAAGGAGTACGCGCTCCGGATGGCGAGCCGGCGCGTCCGCCACGAGGAGTTCTGGGCCCTGCGGGACGCGAGCCTGAGCGTGGACGAGGGTGAGGTCTTCGGGCTCATCGGCCGGAACGGCGCCGGCAAGAGCACGCTGCTCAAGGTCGTCGCCCGGGTGCTGCGTCCGACCGCGGGCCGCGTCCGCGTGCGCGGCCGGGTGGCGCCCCTGCTGGAGTTCGGCGCCGCCTTCCACCCCGAGCTGACGGGCCGGGAGAACGTCTTCCTCAACGGCACGCTGCTGGGGCGCTCGCGACGCCAGCTCGCCGAGCGCTTCGAGGGGATCGTCGAGTTCGCCGAGCTGGCCGACTTCATCGACGCGCCGCTCCGGACCTATTCGTCCGGGATGGTCGCCCGCCTCGGCTTCGCCATCGCCACCGACGTCCGTCCCGACGTGCTGATCCTCGACGAGGGCCTGTCGGTCGGGGACACGGACTTCCAGATCAAGTGCACCGGGCGCATTCGCGAGTTCCGGGAAGGCGGCACGACGATCATCCTCGTCTCGCACGAGATGGCGTACGTGACGGAGATGTGCACGCGCGCCGCCTGGATCGACCACGGCGCGGTCAAGGCCGTCGGGCCGGCGCCGGACGTCGTGCGCGCGTACCGAGGTCCGGAGCCGGAGCCTTGACACCGGGCTGCGAAGTGACGACCATTGGCCGCGTGCCCGTCCCGCCGGCCTCGGAGCTGCCTCTCGTCTCGATCGTGACCCCGTCCCTGAACCAGGGCCGCTTCATCGCGGACGCCATCGAGAGCATCCGGGCGCAGGACTATCCCCGGATCGAGCACATCGTCATGGACGGGGGCTCGCGAGACGAGACCCCCGCGGTCGTCGCCCGCTACGCCGACGGGCTCACCTGGATCTCCAAGCCCGACAATGGTCAGAGCCACGCGATCAACCGAGGGTTTCGCCTGGCCTCGGGGGAGATCCTGTCGTGGCTCAACGCCGATGATCGGCTGCTCCCCGGCGCCGTCCGGGCGGTGGTGGACGCGTTTCGAGCCGACTCGAGGGCCATGCTGGTGTACGGGGACGGTGATCTGATCGATGTCTCCGGGCGAAAGCTGTGGCCGTTCCGTTTCACGGAACCCTTCAACCTGCGCCGCCTCATCGAGGTCGGTGACTTCATCCTGCAGCCCGCGGCGTTCGTCCGGCGCGGGGCGCTCGAGGCCGTCGCGTACCTCGACGAGGACCTCCACTGGTGCATGGACTGGGACCTCTGGATCAGGATCGGTCAGCGGTTTCCCGTCCGCTACCTGCCCGTTCCACTCGCGCAGGCCCGCATCCACCCCGACACGAAGACCAGTCGCGGAGGTCTCGTCAAGATCCGCGAGATGCATCGGATCATCCGCCGTCACAGCCGGCGGTGGCTGCCGCCCATCCTGGTGATCCACGGGGGCGGCGCGCTCTACCGCCTGGGCTGCCGCGTCCTTGGCCGCGTCCCCGACCGCCCGATGTCGGAACCGGACGCGAGCCGGCCGCTGTCCAGCATTCCATGGGCGGCGCGCCTCCTGGACCGCGTGCTGGAGACCGGGCGCCTACCCTGGGAACGGACACCTGACCCCGAGCTGCGGCGGCTGACAGCCGGCGGTGAGCAGATCAGGGGGGCGGCGTTGCTCCGCCAGCCTGACGATGGCCCTCCGGCGTGACGCGAACGCGCCAATGGCGAGTCCACGCCTGAGTATCGTCATTCCGGCCCGCGGCCGGGCGGGGACCCTTGTCTCCACGCTCCGGACGTGCGTTGCGCAGGAGTTCGGCGACTGCGAGTTCATCATCTCCGACAATTCGGGGGGCAAAGCCGTCCGCGAGACGGTGGAGCGCTTCGACGATGCGCGATTGCGGTACGTCCGGACCCAGAAGCTCCTCGCGATGACCGACAGCTGGGAGTTCGCCGTGGGCCAAGCGCGGGGCGAGTACGTTACCGTGGTCGGCGAGGACGACGGTTTACTGCTTCACGCGCTGCCCGAGATCGACCGCATCCTCGGTATGGTCAGCGCCCCTGTGCTCCGCTGGGAATCAGTTTGCTATAACTGGCCCGATCTACCGGCCCAGCCGCATGTTGCTCCCAACGACTTGCTGATCCCCCTCACGCAGGTGGACGCTTATCACCCGGTCCACCGCGTCGATGCGCGACCCATGATGCTCGCGGCCGCGCATTCCCGGATCTCCTACGCGCAGCTTCCGATGATCTACGCCTCCGCCGTCCACCGGGACCTGCTCGAGCGGCTCCGGGCACGGACCGGACGCGTCTTTCGGAGCCGGTGCCCCGACGTGTTCAGCGCCTTTGCCTTCGCCTACCTCGCCGGAAGCTACTACTCGTGCACGGCCCCGATGGGACTGAGCGGGCTGTCGGGTTCGAGTAACGGGGTCGCCGAGTTCTACCTCGGCGGCAGGTCGCCGGTCGCGGAAGAATACCGCCGGCTCAACGCCGAGGGGGGACACCGTCCGGATTCCCGCGTGCCCGACCTGCCGCTGATGGCCGCACGGGTCGCCGACGCCTTCCAGCACGCCAGGGACGCGCTGTTCCCGGATGACGCCGGTCTGGCTCTGGACAGACGGGCACTGGTCGTCCAGTGCCTCGAGGCTCTCGGCGGCGCCGGCGAGGCCGAATTGAACACCGCAGCGTCGGCCATACGGGACGCCATCCGCGACGACCCGGAGCTGCACGCCTGGTTCGAGGCGACCTGGCGAGCGGCCGTGCCTGACGGCGCACGAAAGTCTGCCCTCCGCCGATACGGAGGCACTTACCTCCACCTCGACGCGGCAGATTTCGGGGTGCGCGACGTCTACGAGGCGGCCGTACTGTGCGAGCGGCTGCTCGGCTACAAGGTGGACGGAGTGAACGCCCACCCGGCGCCCGTGCCGTCACATGAGCGGAACCAGCTTCAGGCCCCGCCGGATGGCTCGCCGTCGTCGGTCGCGGTGCTCCCGCGGAGCAGGACGGCGCAGCTCCACGAACAGGAGCTGGACCTCGCCCTTCTGCTCCGGCTGTACGAGCAACTCCCCGAGCGCACCGTCATCGACGTGGGGGCGGAGCGGGGTGCGTTCGTCGAGGCGTTCCTGACGGCCGGCTGTTCGCGCCTCTGGGCCTTCGAACCCTATCCGCCGCACGCCAGCCACCTGCGGGAGCGCTTCGGGAGCGATCGCCGCGTCGAGGTGCACGAGGTGGCGTTGGGCGCCCGCGACGAGAAGGCGGAGCTGCACGTCGCCGAGGACCCCGCCGGGCGCGAGTATCCCTACTATCACTCGCTCGACAGCTTCGCCGACACGGAGAATGTGCGCTGGAGCCGACGGTTACCCGTCGCCTGCCGTTCGCTCGGGTCGCTGGTGGAGGACGGCACACTCTCCCCGCAAGTGGGCGTCCTGAAGGTGGACACCGAGGGACACGACCTCGAGGTGATCCGCGAGATGGGTCGGCTTTCGCCCGCGGTCGTCATGGTCGAGTACTGGGACTCGTTACCCGCGATCTTCGGACGGTGTCCCTATTCGCTCCAGGAGATGGCCACGACGCTTGCCTCCCGGGGCTACTCGAACGGGCTCGTGATCAAGCGGCACGACGAGTTCCAGGTGCTCCAGATCGGGAGTTTCTCGACGCGGGCCGGTGACTGGGGCAACGCGATCTTCGTCCACGACCGCATCTGGCCGAACGTCTCGTCGCTGCTGCACGAAGCGGTGGTGGAGGCCCAGGCTCGGCTCGTGGACACGGCAGTCGACCTGCGCGAGCACGCCCGCCGACGTCTCGAGGTCATCGCGGAACTGCAGGCCCACCAGCGGGAACTGCAGGGCCAGCAGACCATGGAGGTCCAGAAGATCCTACAGGAACTGCAGGCCCAGCGGGAAGTGCAGGCCCAGCAGACCCTGGAGGTTCAGAAGATCCTACACGAACTGCGGGCCCAGCAGGAGCTGCAGGCCCAGAAGGAGCTGCAGACCCAGCAGGAACTGCAGGCCCACCGGGAACTGCAGGCCCACCGGGAACTGGAGGCCCAGCGGGAGCTGCAGACCCGGCAAGCCCTGCGGGAGCTGCACTCCCGTCGTCGGCGCTGGCTGAAGCCGCGACTTGGCTCGCTCCGACACCATCCGCCCCGGGCGCTCGAGATCCCAGAGCAGTACCTCGCCGAGCCGCCTGTGGACGCTGGCCCGACGATTTCCATCGTCACGCCGACGCTGAACTCCGAGCGGTTCGTGGAGCGCACGCTCCGCAGCGTTCTGGACCAGGGGTACGCGGCCCTCCAGTTCGTCGTCAAGGACGGCGGCTCCTCGGACGGGACCGTGGCCGTGCTGGAGCGCTATCGGGAGCGCCTGGCCGTCGTTCATGTCAGCAAGGACACCGGCCAGACCGACGCCCTGAACCAGGGCTTTTGTCGGGCGACCGGCGACCTCATGGCGTACCTGAACAGCGACGATCTCCTCCTCCCGGGAACGCTCCCGTACGTCGCCCGGTACTTCATGACGCATCCGGGGGTCGACGTCGTCTACGGCCACCGGGTGCTGATCGACGAGAACGATCAGGAGATCGGCCGCTGGGTCCTGCCGCGCCACGAATCCGGGATCCTCTCGTGGGCAGACTACGTACCGCAGGAGACCCTGTTCTGGCGCCGCCGCATCTGGGAGCGGGCCGGAGGGCGTCTGGACGACAGCTTCCACTTCGCGATGGACTGGGAGCTGATCCTCCGCTTTCGCGCCAGCGGCGCGAGGTTCGCCCGCCTCCCGCGCTTCCTCGGCGCGTTCCGCGTCCACGAGGATCAGAAGACGTCGGCCCGGATCGCCGATCTGGGGGCGCAGGAGATGGCCCGCCTGCGGGACCGCGTGCACGGCCGGCCCGTCACGCCGGCGGAGGTACGGCACCACGTGCGCGGCTATCTCCTGCGGCACATGGTCTATCAGAAGCTCTACCGGGCGGGCGCGCTTCGATACTGAGTCACGATCCGAAGGGCTTCCATCGTGTTCTTCGCCCGGGCGATGCGGCGTCCGACCGGTGTCCAGGCTCCGGTGGCGCTGACTGGGGGGCAGTCCGTGGTGGTGCTGGCGATGCGTGCGGGGTGACTCGTCACGGACAACCACGGCGACATGCGAACGATTGGACTCCGCCAGTACTTGCCGGGGGCGCTGGTCCTCGTCTACGTCGTGCTCGTCGCGATGTTCACGGCGATGATCATCCAATACTCCCGCAGCTACGGGCGCATGCTCGTCGGTCCGCTGTACGACGACGTGGGGTACTTCATCGAAGGGCTGCAGTATGCCCAGCTGGCGCAGACGCAGGGAATATGGGCGCTCGTCAAGCACGCCGCGCAGAACCCGCCGCACAGCCCGTTCTCCAGCGGCATCGCCTTCGTGAGCTTCCTGCTCTTCGGGCCCGTCCAATGGGCGCCGTACGCCCTGATGGGGCTGGTCGTCCTGGCCGTCGTGCTCGCCGGAGACCGGCTCCTCGTGGCCGTGCCGTGGCACGCGCGGGTCGCGGGGGCCGTGTTCGTGCTGACGTTCCCGATCGTCGGAACGCTCCCAGAACACTTCCGGCCGGACGCGACGGCCGGTCTCGTGACCGGCTTCGGCGTGGTCATGATGCTACGGTACTCGCCGTTCTGGGCGCCGCGGCCACATCAGTACTGGACGGGCCTCTGCTTCGCACTCGCGTCCATCATCAAAACACCTGCGCTTCCTTTCACGCTGTTTATGTTCGCAGGCGCGTGGCTCCTCTCGGTCCTGGGCGGGCGAAGAAGCGACCTCGTCGCTCCGGCGCCGAGGACGATGCCGGAGGCCCAGGCCGGCTGGCGAAGGTATTGGGCCGCGATCTGGCCGTACTGGGTGCCGGTGCTGCTGCTGGCCGGGCCGTTTTACGTGCTCGCAGGGCAATACGTCTACCGTTATATCCACGAAAACGTGTTCGGGCAAAACCGCGAGATCTGGTTGATGCGGCGCCAGTGGACAAGCCTGGCGCGGTTCATCTGGGACGGCGAGGGCGGCTACATGATGGTCCGGCGTCATGGGTACCTGGTCATCGGACTCGCGTGCGTTGCCGGACTCGCCTACCTGGTGACCCGCCGGGGCAAAGGGGTTGACGTCCGACGCGTCAGGATGGGCCTCGCCTTCATCGGAGCGCTCTTCCTGGCGTGGCTCCTCCCGACTCTCAGTCGGTACGGCAATCCATTCATCGGATCGACGTTTGCCGCGATCCTGCTCTTCGCAGGCGTGCTCCTGGTACGGAGCCTGTTCCTGGTGGATGGGGCAGCCCGAGGCGCCGCCGTCGGACGTCCGAGACTTGGGACGCTGCTGGGGTGGGGCGCGGTCGCCCTGGCAATGCTCGCGTTCGAGTGGCCGCAGCAGCAGGGCACCAAGAACAGCGAATGGGCCCTCGTGGACAACCGCGTGGAGCGGGCCGTGTATCGCGCCATCGTCGACGACACCACCGGGCGCAGAGCCACGGTATTCGTGACCAGCGCCGGGCACCTCAGCGCCCACCTCCTCCAGTTTCGAGCGCTCGTGGATCAGGCCCAACTCACGCTGTTGCGGCCCCCGTTCTCGAGCGACATCAGGGACGCTCGGACCCAAATCGCCGCGAGCGACTACGTGGTCAGCGGGGACCAGGGTGCCTTCCGAGAGAACACGCGGCTGCCGTTCTACCAATTCCAGGACGTCCTCGTCGAGGAGCTCAAGGCCGACCCCGGTTTCGCGCTGCTGGCCACCGTGCCGGCGCATGGGGGTCTGAACATCTACGTGTTCGGCAGGAAACAGGCGTCTCCGAATGCCCGCCCAGGCAAAGTAGCGAATTGAACCGGGCGGGCGCCGGAAGCATGCGCAGAGCCCGCGTCACCAGTGGAGGTCCTTCTCGTAGCCCGTGGCCACCAGCATCTCGCCGAAGCGTGCCTTGAATGCGCGCGTGACGCGATCGGTGAAGTGGTTGCGCCAGTCGCCGGCGACGCCCTTGCGCTCGTGCGACCAGACGTCGTCGTGCCCGCGGGCTCGGCCCCCGGTCAGGCGCTCGAAGCGGCAAGCGAGCACCGCCTCGCGCACTTGCTCGGCCGGCACTCCGAGCGGGCACGTTTGCGTCAGCAGGGGCTCGAGGATCTCCACGTCGCGCTCCAGCAGCTCCTCGTACCGGATCAGCTCCTCTCCCGACTCCAGCCACGTCCGCTGGATCGCGGCGCTGTACGGGAGCCACCGCTCGAGGAGGTCCAGCATCCCCTCCTCGAAGTCCGAGACGCGCAGCCGCTCACGCTCCGCGACCACGACAGGCGTGGCCGCGTGGCTGAACCTGGTCCCGAAATAGGCCGACACGAGGGTGTCGCGCAGGTCACGGATAACGACGAAGCGATGCCAGGGCTCGGGCAGGGGTACGCTATAGAACTGGTCGCAGGTGACGTAGCAGGTGGTATAGACCCTGCCGGCGAGGAGCGGCCTTGCCAGGAATTGCGCCTCGTCGAGCTCGGCGAACACGACGCGATCTCCCACGCAGCGGTTGAGGATCTTGTTGAGCCACTGCGACCCGGCCTTCCAGTGCGTCACGTGGAAGACCGTGGGAAGCACGGCGACGGGCCGACTCGCCGCGGATCCTTCGGAGCCGGACCTCCGAGCGTGCGGCCTCCACACGTGTGTCCATCGACGAACGAGGCTCGACACGTCAGCTCTCTCCTCGTGGCCGGAAGGGTTCCGCGGGCCGGTCGCCGGAGCGGTCGTACCCGAACCAGCGCATCGGCTCGTGATGATGGCGCCAGAAGAGCTCGTGCAGCTCCTCGTTCATCTCACGGCGCCAGGCGCCGGGCTGGCCCGTGCGGAAGAACTCGGGCCAGCGGCGGCGGAGCTCATCGAACCCGACGGGGGCCGCGCCGTTTGGACGGATCTCGACGCCGAGCCGCCGCATCGCCCCTTCCAGGCGACCGAGCGGATCCCTGACCAGGTCTTCGTAGCGGAGCCAGACGGTCGATCCACGCGTGGTCCGCCCGTGCCAGGCCCGCACGTTGCCCGTCCAGCCTCCGAAGTGGTCGCGCGATTCGATGAGGATCCGGAGCACCTCGTCGAAGCTGTAGCGCGCTGCCATGCCCGGCTCGTAGGTGCGGACGAAGTGGGCGTAGGACGCCAGCGCGTCGCGGCCGTCGCGGACCAGGCACAGCGCGGGCGAGTCATCGACCGGATAGCCGTGCGTCTTGACGAAGCAGGGTTCGGGCCGCCGCCGCAACTCGTCCTGGTCCGCCTCGGCCACCTGGCCGGCCGACCCCATGACGCTGGCGATGTTCTCCTGCCCCCCTTCCCCGGGACGCTCCTCGTAGATCGAGTAGCTCGGCCGACCATAGACCCGGTGGAGGAGGATCCGGAGCATGGTGTTGCCCGAGCGCGGAAAGCTCGCCAGCCAGATGATCATCGGACCGTTCCCCCACGCTCACGCCACCGGGGGGATGCGCGACGGGCCCCGGATTCGATCGGAACCGTGCATGGTGCACTCCCGAGGGATCGGTGCACTATCGGTCGCTGTCGGTTCCGGGTTCATGGCCCCCTGGCGCGGGCTTGCGCGCCAGGACGCGCCAGCGCGGCATCGCCGCCCCGAACGCGATGTCGCCGAGGCCGCTACGCTCGAGCATGGCGGTGATCTCGGCCCTCGAGAAGCGCCGCTCGAGCGGCGTGCCGAGCCGATCGAGCGCGTCGTTGCGGATGACCTGCCACGGCTTGCCGACGTAGTAGTGCAGCGGAACGCGCTCGTCGAGATGGCTCGCGGGGGCGATGCGCCGCACGAGCCCCGCCAGCGCGACCAGCGGCAGGTAGATCGTGAGCGCGGCGACGTCGCAGACGGCGACCTTGACGGCTCCGGGCAGGCGGCTGATGACCGCACGTAAACACTGGGCCACCTGAAACGCGGCGCGATAGCTCCACGGCCGCCCCTCGAGCCGGTAGTAGAGGTAGAGGTACAGGAACCCGCCCGGGCGCACGAGCTCGGCAAGGCGCGCGATGGCGGCGGCGGCGGCGGGCACGTGATGCAGGACGCCGACACCGACGACGACGTCGAACGTCCCCGGCGCGTAGGGCAGGCTCGCGACGCTCGCCTGGATGACGCGGACATTGGCACAGGCGGCCGTGGCGCGCGCGGCCACCAGCGCGGCGGAGCTCGGGTCGGCCGCGTCGACGAACGCCGCTCGTCTGGCCAGATACTTCGCCCACCGTCCCGATCCGCACCCCACGTCGAGGACGCCGGCGCCGCGCAGTCGGTCGGCCGGCAGGAGGTCCGCGAAGTACTCGTCGCCGACGGCTTCGATCGCCTCGTCGGAGAGCCCGCCGAAGCGTTCCCACTCGCGCCCGAAGGCCGCGACGGTGGCCTGATCCAGATTGGCCTCATCCGGCGCGACGAAGCTCGGGATGGAACCGGTCGGCCCCGCGATCAGCCGGAGAGCATCACGCGTGAGGGGCGCCGGACGCGCTCGCAGGCGGGTGCCCGCGGCACGTCCAGGAACCGACCGGACCGACGCCGTGCCGGTGAGGCCGTACTCGCGCATCAGCATCCGCTCCTCGGCTTCGAGCGCCGCCAGATACGGAGTGTAAATCGCCTCGTGCGCCATCTCGAACCGATCGGCCCGGTGCGGGTACCAGGAATACCACCCGTCGTCGGCCCGAACGACACCGCTGAAGTGATAGAACACGAGTGGGGAGCCATCGACGGTGATCCGGGGGCCACGCCGCTCGACGAGGTGACCGTCGAGGTTCCAGGGGCCCAGGTTCACCCCCGGGTTCCTGACGACATGAACCGCACCGTACCGCTCGGGCCAGCGATTGAGATAGCCCTGGTTCATGAATCGGCCGTCGGCGCCGGGGCGCTCCTCGCACCACTCCAGGCACTCCGCCCTCCAGTCTGCGAGCGACCGGCGGCCGATGGCGTCGTTGCGCCAGTAGATGCAGCCGGCGTTGTAGGTGCCGTAGATCGCGAGGTGCGCGCTCGCCTCGTGGAAGCGGTGCGGCGACAACCCGATCGACGCCGCGCCGATCTCCGCGAATACCTCGGACAGGTCGTCGAAGAACCACAGGTCGGCATCGAGATAGGTCAGCGCCTCGGGCGGCTCGGCGCCCTCCATGACGAACAGCGCCAGCACAGGCTTGTGCGTGCCGTAGAACGCCCATGGACTCCGTCCGCCGCGCCGCGCCGCCAGCTCGGGATCGTACGCATGAAGAGTCGTCGCGCGAATGAGCCGGATCGTCGATCCCAGGACCTCGTCCAGGACCCGTGCGCACACATCGTCGAGCGCCAGGACGTGAATCGCGGCCATCGACTCGCGCTGGTGGAGTGAACGGATCATCGCCAGGCCGCGCGCGAGGTAGCTCGAGTCGAAATATGTGCAGTACGCGCGCCTCATCACCGTTCGGCGCGGTGGAGCCCGCCGAGCACCGCGGTCAATCGATCGCGCGTCTCTGCCAGCGCCGACGGCGGCTGGTCCGCCCAGAAGCTCAGGCGCGCGCGCAGGGTCCGGACGGCCGCGTCGATCTCGAATGGACGCGCGAGGCCGCGAAAGAACGAGCGTGAGAGCCAGGCCGAGGTGGCGCCGAGACGCGGGTACTGCGCGCAGACCAGGTCGGGCGGCACCGGGAGCGCCGCATCGTCGACCCGCGCCAGGCCGCCGAAGCCGAAGCGCATGCCGCCGCCGCGCACCGCGGCGGCGATCGTCTCCATCAGATCCGAGACGACCACGTCGAAATGGCTCGGGAGGCCGAGGCTCATGTGGAGATCGTTCAGCCCGACCATGATCTCCGCGACACCGCCGACCCTCACGATCTCGTCGATCCCCGCCGCCGCCGACGCGGTCTCGACGAGCAGCACCGGGCTGGCGCGTCCATCGATCATGCCCACGAACGATGCGGCCTCGTCCGCCGTGGTGAAGTACGGCAGCATGACGGCGCCGGCCCCGAGGGCGATCGCGCGGTCGATCTCGGCGCGGGAGCCGTCGTGAATCGGGTTGACGCGGATGAAGAGCTCGGCGCGCGTCACGTGCGCGGCGACCGCCGGGAGATCGTCGAGGCTGTGATCGGAGATCCGCGCGCCGGGAATCGAGCCCTGCCGGTCGGCCTTGCCCAGGCGCTCGATGTCGATGCCGATGCGATCGACGCCCGCGGCGTCGGCGGCGCGGACGACGCACGGGTCACGGGTGATCGCGGTGAGGAGGAAGTTCTTCGCGCCCGTCAATCGAGCCGGTGCGGGATGGCGTCGGAGCCGGGCGGCAGGATCCAGTCGTCGGGCTCCTCGTAGTTGTACGGCTCGTCGTTGACGACGATGTAGGCCGCCTCGAGCGAGCCGGGGTTCTTGATGCCGTGCCAGACGAGCGGCGGCACGCGCACCGCGGCCGGCCGCGCGCTGCCGGCGTTCATCGACACGAACTGCTTGTAGGTGCTCGAGTCGGGCCGATCGTCGTACAGCCCGATGCGGAGCTGACCGCGGACCGGAATGATGATGTCGTTCTGGCGCCGGTGGCAATGCCAGGACGAGAGGCCGCCCGGCAGGAGCGCCATGTAGACCACGTGTTTGGCTTCGAAGGGAGGATCGAACCAGTCCGGGCGGAAGCACTCGGTGAGCACCCCGCTGCGGATGACGACGTTCTTGATCTCGGCGATCTCGACACCCGCGATCCGCTGCTGACCGACGGGGGCCCAGTCGGCGGTGACCGTCTGCGGCGCGCGCCGCGCCTCGTCGAGCATCTGGGGCCCTCCATTCGACTGACTCCGCCGTTCACGCAAGGCGTCATCCTAGTTGCGACTACACGATAGCGTAGTCCGGCGTATCCCGCAGAATCATGAGCTTGCCGGCATGGACAGGGAGAATGGCGTACGCACGCCCATCCTTGCCGGCGAACTCGACCTCGAGCACCGGCCCCTCGTAGGTCATGACGACCGTCCCAACCTGCCCCCGGCGCAGGA
>JBOHPM010000002.1:0-32291 GCA_050731715.1 Candidatus Rokuibacteriota bacterium | reverse complement strand
CGAGGCGCTGGCCGCCGTCCGCTTGCGCCCCGATCCGTTTCACGGGGACTGGAACTACACGATCCTTCCCACCCGATCGGCAACGCGATAGGACCTGGTCCACTTATTTCGCCGCGGGCCCTAAGCCTACCGATCGTCTTGAAGTACGTGCCGGTCCTCGGCTGGATGTTCGGGTCACGAGAGAAAAGCGCCGTCCGAACGGAGCTCGTTCTGACGGTTACGTCGACGATCGTCCCGTCCGCCGTCGCCAGGCGGCCTTCATAGCGGGCGATGCGCGTTATCCTCGACCCGCACCGCCGCCAGCGGCTGCTCAGGCGCACCATTCCCATCGCCGTGCTCGCCGGAGGTATCGCCCTCGCCGGCTCGGCAGAGTGGCTCCGATGGTTCTCTCACCAACGCGTCGCCGATGCGCACCAAGCGCTCAAGCGCTTGGCCGTCGCCCGCGAGAGCGTGCTCCTTGCGCGAGGCGACCAGATGCGCCGGCAACTCAACCGCCCAGCGTTCCGCGCGTGGGCGGCCGCGCTTGCCACACTGACCGCGAGCGACCGGCCGGTCCTGCGCGGCTATCTCGAGCGGGGGAACTGGAAGGTTGAACTCGAGACGACATCGTCGGAGTCGGCCCGGCACTTCGCCGCCGCCTTGGGCGCGCCGGCCACCCTCGGGCCGCGGAAGGTCTCTGACGGGTTCGGCTGGGCGGTGACCATGGACATCCCGGAGGACACATGGATCGGCTGGCCATCACAGGAATCGCCCTCGGGCTCCTGATCGGTGTCGCCGGCATGACGCGGATGCCCGACGCCCTAACCGTGCGCAGTCGGGCCCTGGAGGCGGAAGCGCGGGTCGCAGCCGCGCAGCGGGATCTCGACCGTCTGCAATCGGTCGCCGCTGACGCCCAACCCCTGCCTGCGATCATCGACACTCTCGTTCAGCTCGACCGGGGAATGTTCACGCAGCCGACGCCATTGCGGGCGCGCGCGCAGCTGGAGGCCATTTCCCGCAAGGGCAACCCGTGGGCCCCGCTCGCCGGCGAGACCATGAAGATCACGATACAGACGGACGTTTCGCCCCCGGCGGCCGTCGCCTGGCTCGACATCGCGCTGCAGGACTACGCCCTCCTCTTGATCCAGATCCACTGGGATGGGCGGACCGGAATTCTCCACACCGTCGCGCTCGGCCCATAGGCAAGGAGGTCGGCACCGATGTTTCGCTTCTTCCGTCGTCCACCACCCGACAGCCTCGAGCTTGACACCGAGAATACCGCCCCGCCGGCCGGCGGGGACCGCGAGCCAGACGCCGAAGGCAAACGCAGTCCCTCGCCGTGGCGACAGCGTTCGCTGAGGACGACCCTCGTCTTCGGGATCCTCGCCGTGGGCCTGGGCGCGGTCTACTTCAGCTGGGGCCGCGGCCGCGGCGAGGACTTCGTACTGCCGAGCCTCCTGCCACAGGGTCGCACTGCACTGACGCCGGAGGGATCCGCGCCGCAGGCCGCCCCGCCGCCCGTGACGAGCGAGCCGACCTCCTCGCCCTCGACCGCTCCGGCGCTGTCGCACGGTCGGGGCTCGCCTCCCGCGGAGCAGGCCCAGGCGCCGACGTTCCACATGCCGCTCCCGCGCGATCCGCGTGAGACCGCGCCAGGCGCCGCCGGTCAGGAGAGCGGTGCCGCAGGGCGCAGACCATACAACGAGATCGCCGAGGCGTCGCACGAGGCGACGGTCGAGAACCTCCGGGCCCAGACTGCCGAGCTGAAGCTCAAGAAGCTGAAGGCGGAACTCGAGGCCGACGAGTTACGCAAGAACCCCAGGCGGCTCTTCAAGCAGGAGAGCCGAGCGGCCCAGTCGAAGAAGGAAGCGAGTTCGCCGGAGCGGCTGGCGCGCGAACCGGCAATCCCCCCGATTCCCGCGGGGCGTTCGGCGCAATCGCTGGCCGCTGAGTCGCCAGTGCCTCCGGGGCCGCCCCGGATGCGTGTGCGAATCGTGACGTTCGAGCCGAAGGAAGCCTGGATCGAAACCGGCGACGGTGACAACCGCAGTTGGTTCAAGGTTCACGAAGGCCAGAAGCTCCCCGACTTCGCGGTTACGACCATCGAAGAGAACGGGGTCACGATCTCATTCGCAGGCCGCAGCTTCTTCTATCCCGTCGGCGGGTACGCGCTTGGAGCGCAGCCGGCTCCCTCTCGCTGACCTAGTTTGCTTCGCGTCGATCCCAGGGCCGCCGGCTACGCTGCACGCGATGTCCGTGACCGGCCCGGCGACCCGCCGGAACCCAGCGAAGTCAGCCAGCACAGAGGAGTGGCAGATGAACAGACGCGCCCGCAGCGTCGCACTTGTCCTTGCGGCTGCCGAGCTCCTCTCCTTGTTGACGCTCGCTCTGGCGCCCGCCCTCGCCACGGAGCTAGCGCTCGACGAGCACGGGGCGAGGGCGGCGGTCATCCGCCGCATCCAGTCGGCGCCTGCCGCCGCGGCCCCGGAGCGAGAAGGCACGGCCGGCCGGGTGCAGGGATCGCCCGAAGCCCGTCACGACCAGCGGGCCCAGGAACTCGCGAAGCTCCGTTTGCAAGTGGCCGCTCTGCAGCGCTCGCTCGAGGTCCTCCTGGCGAGCGTTGAGCGCGCGTTCCAGCGGCTGGAGCCCGCGGTTCAGTCTCCCAAGCCTGCTCCCGAGCGATCGGCTCCGACCAAGAACCCAACGGCCGCGCCGAAGCCAACGTCGCCGACCCCGACCTCGAGCCCGGCACCGTCCCGGTGATTCCGTGAGCGGACGCCGTCTGGTGGGTGTCCTCCTGGGCCTGTCGCTGGTGGCCGTTCCGAGAATGTCTGCCTCGGACCCGCCGCTGAAGCGCGGCGCGCCTCAGGTCCACGTCGTTCCATCGGACGCCGCCGCGCGCATCTACCTCGCGCAGGCCCTTGCGAGTCTCGCTCGCGCCGAGCAGCTCGCGCAGCAGGCAGGCCAGTATGGCCGAGTCGGGACGTTCGATACCGAACGGTTCCTCGCGGAGCTAAGGACGATCAGCGTAGGTCTCCAGCGGTTCCTCGTGCCGGACTCACGTGAGCCCGGGCCGCACCTGCCCGTCGAGATCACGGGGCAGTACCTGTACGACGGGCTATCTCATCAGCGCCAGCCGCGGACGCCTTCGGCGCTTCCACACAAGGAGCCACGGCCATGAACCGGGTGCCAGACGACTCGTTGCATCAGCGGTGGACCGTCTCGATCGTCATCGCGCTGCTCCTCGCCTGGGCGGTCTGGACCGCCCCGGCCTTCGCGCAGACAGGCATCGACTGCTCGCAGACGGTCGGCATCGAGGGCTTCAACAAGCTCCTCGGCACCGTCTGGGGCTACCTGAGCGGGCCCGTCGGAAAGGTCATCGCGATCGGTCTCATCATCTTCGGCGCCGCCAGCGTCATCGCCCGCAACCTCGGGCTAGGCGTCGCCTCGTTCGTCGCGGCCTTCGTCATCGCCTTCTCGGCGGACATAGTCCGAACGCTCTTCGCGAGCGCCGCGGGTGCCGGGACCGGATGCTAGAGCATCACTGCCCCCGCACCGTCGACGAACCCATCCGGGTGCTCGGCCTCGATGGTGAGGACTGGACGCTGATCGGCAGCCTCGCCGTCATCATCTACGTCCTCTCGACGCCGTTCGCCGGTGTCGCAGCGGGTGTCTTCGCGATGCTCGGCATTCGCCTGGCCAAGCGCGGGCGCCCTCCCGGCGCCTTGCGCCACGCGTTCTGGCTCCTCGGTTTTCCCCTGCCCGGCTGGCCCCAGGCGCCACCGACACCGGGGCAGAGGTACTCGCCGTGGCGGTGACACGTCCGAGCTATTTCGAGTGGCGCGCACAACTGGAAGCGGAGGCCGGGCGCTGGCGGGTCAGCGCGCTCCTGCTAGGCACCGCATGCCTTGCGCTGATCGCGCTTCTCGTCTTCCAGGCGTCGCGGCCGGCTCCCGTCTACTTCTTCGCCGGTTCACGCGGGATGGCGGTCGGCGGGCTGGCGCGTGCCGATCGTGTCCCGCCGGAGCTGGTCGAAGCCTTCGCGGGCCAGATCGCGCTCGTGTTCGGGAATCTCATGCCGGCAACCGCGCGCCAGAGCTACGACCGAATGCGCGTCCACATGACGCCGGGCCTCCAGCGCCAGCTTGCCGCCCAGGCAGCGGCCGATCTGCAGTCGATCGAGGAGCGCCAGCTGACAACGAGCTTCACTGTTCGCGACAGCCTCGTTGTCGCTTCCACGGCCGATCGATGGACGGTGCGCGTCTCGGGGCACCGCCTGAGCTGGAGCCGCGCCACGCTGATGACCGAGGAGGACATCGCCTACGAGTTCGACATCGTGCGGGCGAGGCCCTCAGATGCCAACCCCGCCGGGCTCGCCATCGCTCGCGTGAGCGTCGGGCGGCCCCCCAAGTCTACGCCGCCGACCGCACCCGACCAGAGCTCCTGACGGCGTGAGAAGAGAGAAGGACCGGCGGATGCAACTGTCGAGGCCACTTCGTGTCGGGATCGGTATGGTCGCGCTCGTCGCGTCGCTTACCACCGCCGCGCCGGCGCAGGAACTCGCGGCAGGTCCTCAGCTCCCGACAGTGCGTTTGGCCCCATGGACGGGCCAGCCGGTCACCGTGAACCTGGCCGTCGGTCGAACGACGGCGATTGTGTTCCCGGCCGCCATCACCTCGATCGTCACAACCGCGAGCAAGGAGACGCTCACGCTCGAGACGGTCGCCAGCCGTCTCTTTCTCTCGCCGCTCGTTCCCGACTACGCCGGCGAGATCTTCGTCATCCTCGCCAACGACGACCAGGTCCCGCTCCTCGCGCGCTCCGTCGCGCCCGAGCAGGCAGACCTCGCGGTGCGTATCGTGCCCGGTTCGGCCGCCGGGAGCCGCTCGCCCGGCGCGATGCCGGATAGCGGTGGCGCTTTAACCCCGCTCCGCCTCATGCGGGCCATGATCCTGGGTGTCCAGGAGCCCGGCGTCTCGGTGACGCGCAACCCGCAGCCGTTCGTCGCGTACAACGATTCGGTTCTCGTACTGCGCACACTCGCCACCTGGAAAGCGCCGCGGTACGAGGGTCTTGTCCTCGAGGCCGAGAACCTCACCGACCAGTGGCTCCGGCTCGCGCTCGAGTCCCTCCACTTCCCTGGGCTCCTTGCCGTCCACGCCGAGCGCGAGAGCCTCGCTCCCCGCCAGACGAAACCGGAAGACGCCCTTGCGGCGCAGCAGAAGATGAAGGTTTACCTCGTCCGGATCCCGGAATGAGTCGCGAAGTCCTCCGGCGTCTCTGGGCATTGATCCGCCAGCGGCCGGGCGTGGGGCTCGCTCTCGGCGCGCTGCTGGCGTTCGTCGTCTGGAGCGTCCTGCCGGGCCCGGACGCGGGCAGGCCACGCCAGGCTACGCAGCGGCCGAGCGGAGGCGACGCGCCTGGACCGCGGCTCCTCTCCCCCGAGGTGCAACTGCAGGGCGAGGTCCACCGCCTGCGCGAGGAGTACGGGAAGCTCTTGAACCGCTTCGAGGAGCTTCGGAAGAAATTCGACGACCAGCAGAGGGAGGCCGCGGCCAAGCCCAAGCCGTCAGGGCAGCCCGAGGACCTCAGCCGCATCTTCGGCGACGTTCCGCGCGTGCCGCCGCGGCCGGTCGAGCCGCCGCAGGTCCGCCCGCTGGAGCCGCCTGCCACTCCCGCACCGCCCCGGCTCACTCGTTTCAAGATCGTCGAGGGCCCCCTGCCGCCGCCGAGCCGCGCCGCGGCGCCGGCACCGTCGGTCAAGATGGTTCACCTTCCCGCTGGTAGCTTTCTCTCCGCGACGCTGCTCTCAGGTGTCTACGCGCCGGTACGGGGAAGCCAGCCGTTCCCGGTCCTGCTGCACTTCAACGAGGCCGCGTTCGCGCCGAACCGGTACCGCGTGCCTGTCGAGCGCTGCGTGGCGATTGCGAAGGCCGTCGGGGACTACGTGAGCCGCCGCGCGATTCTCCAGCTCGACCAGTTGTCCTGCACGCTGCCCGACGGACGGGTCTTCACCGCGCCGCTCGCGGGATGGGTCAGCGGCCCGGACGGCGTCTTGGGCATTCCGGGCGAGATCATCGAGCACACCGGCTCGTTCCTCGCCAAGGTCGCACTCTCGGCGTTCATCCAGGGCGGCGCGGCCGCGCTCGCCCAGGCGGAGACGACCATCACCACGACCCCGCTCGGCGGCACCCAGACGACCGTCGCAGGGAACACCGCTCAGTTCGCCGCCCTCCAGGGACTCGCCACGACCGCCGAGCGCATGTCGCGCTTCTTCGAGCGGCAGCTCGAGACGCTCGTGCCCGTCATCTTCGTCCGCGCCGGCATCACCGGCGCGGCCGTCATCCAGAACGGCGTGACGATCGAAGGCCTTCCCCTCGTCCAGGCGGCGGGAGACAACCCATGGCGTACGCTCGACTGACGGCGGCCCTGGTCGTCGCTGGCCTCTCCCTCGCGGCCTGCGCCACGACGACCACACCCTCGCCCTCCATGCACGAGGCCCTCGCGGTCGCGGAAACCGCCGCTCCGACCGGCCCGCCCCCGACCGCGGCGGCGCAGCACGGCTTCGGTTACCAGGCGCCCTACATGCCGCTCGTCGTCCCACCCGATGTGCGCCGCATCTGGGTACCGACGCACGTCACCGAGGACGGCAACCTCGTCCAGGGGCACTGGGTCTTCGTCCCGATCAAGACGTGGCAGTGGTTCGTCGAGCAGCCGCTCCGCGCGAACGGCCTCGGCGTGGCGGTACCGCCCGACGCGACGCCGCCGCCCTGGCCAGCGCCGATCCCGGCGGGCCGCCGCACGGTGGTGCCGTGGACGGTCGACCCGAAGGCGCCTACGCCGCACGGTCCGCTCGAGCCGATTCCGGAGACGGCGGCCCCGGCGGCCGGCACCTCACCGCCAGCGGTGGCGCCCGCGATCCGGCCGGGAAAGACGGCCCCCCGGCCATGACGACCGCGGCTCGCTGGACGTGGGACGGGATCCGGACGCTCAAGACTGACGACCCGCCGCTCACGGACCTCCTGCCGTGGCGGTGGGTCGAGCAGCAGCACTACCTGCCGATCCACGTGCTCGCGGACGGCAGCCTCGGGCTGAGCTGGGAACTGTCGATGGCCGATGTCGAGCTTCTCGACTCCGGCGCCACCGAGTCGGCGCACCGTGCGATCCAGCACTTCCTCCACCAGATTCCAACGGACGCCGCGTTCCAGGTCCTGCTGCTCCAGTCGCCAGCGTTCGACACGGCGCTCACCGCCTGGAAGACGATCAGGGAGGCTTCGCCACTGACGTCGCGCATCGTCGCGGCCCGCGAGCGGCACTACCGCACACTCGTCGACGACCACCTCTTTGCCCCGAAGACGCTGTGCGTGGTGCTTACGCTCCGTTGGTGGCCGGCGAACAGCCGGCAGCGCGGATGGCGTCGCCGGCTTCGCGGCTTCGCGCCGTTCGATGGGTTCGAACTCGCCCGCCGCGATCGCGATGAGGCAGTCCTGGTGATGAGCCGGCTCAGCGAGCACGCCAACGTTCTCGCACGCACGCTCGGGGTCGAGGCGAGACCGATCGACGGCCAGCGGCTCCTGGAGATCCTGTGGAGACTCCTGAATCCGGGCTCGTCGCATGAGCCCCCCACATGGGACTGCCGCCGCCCGATGAACCAGCAGGTCGCCGAGAGCGCCGCGGTCTTCCGGCCGGACGGATTCGCGTTGGGGCCGCTCGAGGGGCACGTCGTCTCGCTCCTGGGCCTCCCGCCCGCAACGCGCCCGGGGCACTTCACGCTGAGCCCCGAGCCCGGCACGCCGAGCACGCTGCTCCGCCGTCCGGGCTTCGGCTGGATGACGCTTGCCGGCTCGGTCCTCGACCCCGAGTCCGCGCGGTCCTGGATCAACCGGAAGCGCTTCTTCGCGTTCAGCCAGCGCTTCGGGCTTCTGGGCGACCAGCGCGTCGAGGCTGCGCGCATCCACGAGGAACTCGGCGCCCTCACCGACCAGGCCTTCTCGGCCGGCCTCCGCCTCTGTCGCACCGCGTTCCACTTCGTCGTCCTCGAGCGGGCCGACCGGCTCCAGAGCCGCACGGGGCAGCTGCTCTCGGCGCTCGCGCAGCTCCAGTGCCGGGCCAGCGTCGAGCAGGCGATCACGCTGATGTCGTGGATCGAGAGCCTGCCGTTCGGGTACGACCCGGAACTCGAGAGCAACAGCCGGCGGGCGCGGACCCTCTTGAGCCAGAACCTGGCCGACCTCGTCCCGCTCTACGGCGGGTATGCGGGCACCAGGACGCCCGCGCAGATCTTCCTCGGGCGCACAGGCTCGCCGATCTTCTTCGATCCGTTCGACTCCTCGGTCGGTATGCACGTCGCCGTCTCGGGCGTCACCGGCTCCGGCAAGAGCTTCACAGCGATCGACATGATCCTCCAGCACCTCTCGCTCGGCGCCGACATCGTGGTCCTCGACAAGGGTGACAGCTACCGCCGCCTCGCGGAGCTCGTCGGCGGACAGTACCTCGCGGTCGATCCCAACAACGTTGTCACCCTCAACCCGTGCTTCGGCCCGGGCGACGCCGATCACCAGATGTTCGTCGCCAACGTGCTCGCCGAGATGGCCTCCGGCGGACGGGAGCGCTTCCGCCTCGACCCGGAGCAGTTCGGGATCCTCACGTCCGTGGTCTCCCAGGCCTTTGCCAGCGTCGAAGGCAACCAGGAGATCACCATCACCGACGTTGTCCAGTTCCTGAAGCACCCCGACTACGACGTCGATCGCCTGGGCCTCCGCCTCGTGCGTATGATCGCCCCCTACCTGCGCGGCAACCCCCTGGGGCGCTATTTCGACGGCCCGAACGGCCTTGTCATCCGGCCCGGGCTGACGGTCATCGAGCTCAAGGAACTGGAGCGGACGCCGTCGCTCCAGGCCGTCTTCGTCATGGCGCTGCTCCACCTGGTGACGACGTTCTTCGGCCGACGTCCGCGCGAGCAGCGGAAGTTCATCTTCGTCGACGAGGCGTGGGCCATCCTCAAGTCGGAGTACGGGGCGAACATCCTCGCGCTGATCGCCCGGACGTACCGCAAGCTCGGGACCTCCGCGGTCTTCATCAGTCAGTTCCTCACGGACTTCGACGGGCCCGCCGGGCAGGCGATCCGCGACAATTGCCCGAACCGCATCTTCCTGCGCCAGGAGCTCGATGCGCTCAAGCGCATGAAGGACGCGCTCGGCTTCAGCGAGCAGCACCTCCAGGCCCTCGCGAGCGCGACCAACGTCCCCGGTCGCTACTCGGAGGCCATGCTCGTCACGCCGGGCGGGCGGTGCATGGTCCGTATCATCCCTGATCCCGCAACGTACTGGGTCGCGACCACGCACCCTGCCGATACTGGCCGCTGGAACGCCGCACTCGAGGAAACCGGCGGCCGTGTCGACGCGGCCCTCGACAAGCTCCTCGCAGCCGACGTCCAAGGAGGGACGCCACCGTGATACGGCTTCGTTCCGCGCTGTGGCTTCCGGTGGTGCTCGCCGGCGCGCTCGGCACCCAGGGGTGCGCGACGGCGATCTTTCCGGCGCTCTCCGCGCTCGGGGCGGTGGTCACTCTTGCCTCATGGACGAACGCACAGGAGAAGAACGGTCACTCCGGCGCGGAGGCCGAGTCTTATCGCCAGGGCGTCCGCGACACGCTCGAGAAGCTCCAGCGCAACGGCGGTCTGCCGGTGGTCGCCTCGCCCAGGCAGCCCGAGAACCTCTACTACGTCGGGCCCGTGATGCAGGAGATCTGGGTTCCGGCCCAGGTCGTGGGCGGCATGGTCATTCCCGCTCACCGGCAATGGGTCGTGGTGCGACCCGGTACCTGGAAAGTCCCGGGCGCATCGAGACAGCCGGGCGGCAAGCAGGGGCCGTTCTAGATGCGAGCCATCTGGATAGCGTGCGCGATCCTTCTCGCCGCGCCCACGAGCGCAGCGGCGCAACCGCGCCACCTGGGATCGTTCGGCGTCGTGTGCGTGCCCCAGCGGGGCCCCGGTGTGCCAGCGGTCGCCAGTCTGACGTCCGGACGCCGCCGCAGCGCCTCACCATCACGCTCGTGATCGATCTGCCGTGCGCATCGACCGTGGATGCACTCCAGAGCCTGCGCGACTTCCGCCGGTCACACCCTGCGGTCGAGGTCGAGATCCTCGTGCTCGACCCCGCCGCGTTCGCACGGCTCGAGCCCGCCGCGGCGAAGACCATCCTCACGATGGAACTCGGCGTACCCTTGCGCTGGGAGCCAGAGCGCCTCCAGGCGCTCGCGATCCGGAGCGTCCCTTTCTTCCGTCTCGAGGATCCCCGCGGCCGCATCGTCACGGCTTTTGGAGTCCCGAGCCTCGACGGAATGCTCGGAGGCTTCCAGTGAGGCATCCTCGGCGGCCAGGCGTCACAGGGGCCCCTGCGCTCTTCGTGACGGTCGCGACCGCCGCGTTGGGGCTGACGCTCGTCCTTTCCGCCTCCGCCGATCTCTGGTCCGAGCCTGTTCAGCCTGCCACGCCATCCGCGTCGGTCCAGCCGTCGACGCCGCCAGGGGCCTCACACACAGCGCCGAGCCCTGAGCGCAGCGATGCGGGCGCAGGGTCGGAGACGGCGCGGCTCACGCAGCTCGGCGGCATCGGGCCGCTCACAGGCCCGCGGGGGAACGTGGGCGCCATCCTCCGCGTCGCCCAAGCCATCGTCGCGCGCGGAGGCGCAGGCGAGATCGTCGTCAAGGACGACGGCTCGATGCCCCTCAGAACGATTCCGGCTGCGCGCTTCCTCGAGAACTATCACCGGGTCCAGGCGTTTCTCTCCCCGCTCGAGACGTACCCGGTCGCGAGCGTCTTTCCGTACCTCGGCTACACCAAGACACCGACGTTGTTCCTGTCGACGACCGTCAGCCAGTGGGCCACGGGGCCGCACGTCGTCGGGTTCCCGCCGGCGGGCTTCGGCGCCACACAGGTCCTCGCCCAGGCGATGCAGCGCGCCGTCGAGGAGCGCGTCCAGGCCCGCGCCGGCGAGCCCGCCAGGCAGGGCGTATGGGTCATCTGGGCAGACACAGAGGACGGCCGCGACAGGATCGCCGGCGTCCGGAAGGCGGGCCTCATGGGCGTCACGGAGGTCAGCGTTCGGCCGGAGAGCAAAGCCGTGCTGCTGCCCGGCGCCATCGCGCCCGAGGCGGCGCTCATCATCGGCGCACCGAAACATGTGGTGGAGATCGCCGCGGCCATCCTGGCGCTGGCACCCGTCTGCGCAGGCACCGAGATGATGTCGGCCTGCGCCCATCCACCGGTGATCTTCGCCGCCGTGTTCGAGCCCTACGACTGGGCGGAACTCGCCTCGGTCCCCAGCCTGACCGTTGCCGATTGGCTTCGGACCGACGCCGCGCCGCTCGCGTGGCATCGGACGATCCTCCAGCAGGTCCTCCCCGGCGAGCGCCCGACGCGCCTGACGCTCTGGGGACACGCGCTCGGCGAGGTCACCAACGAGGTCCTCCGGCGAGCGGCACCGAACGCGGATGGGGCCAGGCTTTTCGGAGCGGCGCGGTCACTCCGCAACTGGCAGAGCCGCCTGCTTCCCGCCATCACCGTGGACGCCAACGACCACTGGCCGATCGAGCACGTCGCGATCGTGTCGCTCACCCGCGGACAGCCGAGCGGGCGCTCGGCGTGGATTCCCGTCCCGCGGCCCTGAGGGTGACCATGACCATGCCGCGCACGCGATCATCGCTGCCGCCCAAGATCGCGTACTACCGCCATCACCTCGTGGCTGCTCGGTTCCGAGTAGTGACCGGGTCCGGCGAGATCCCGCCGCGGCACGAGTGCCGGCTCATGCTCCCGAAGGCCGTCCTTCTGCGCGCG
This sequence comes from Candidatus Rokuibacteriota bacterium, assembly GCA_050731715.1. Taxonomy (GTDB): domain Bacteria; phylum Methylomirabilota; class Methylomirabilia; order Rokubacteriales; family CSP1-6; genus 40CM-4-69-5. Next base: position 20,476 of record JBOHPM010000002.1, on the reverse strand, counting down.
CCGGAGTCGCCCGCGTTCCGTGACGTGCTCCTGGCGTCCAAGGAACCAGTCGTGTCCGGCTGGATCGTCCCGGGATCAGGGCACCGTCCGGTCCTGGCCCTCAAAGACCACGGAGCCTGGGTCCTGCACCCGCCATCACGCGGCCGGAGCTTCGATCGGCTGCGGGAACTCGATCGTCCCGAGCGCCTGCTGCCCGTGCGGTTCACGCGCCTCGAGCGTGACGGCGTGGCGCGGCATCTCCACACGATCCCGCTCCGGTGGCACCCGCACGGGCACTTGTCGCTCGAAGTCTGCCTCTTCCCCAGCGGCTCGGTCCGGTACGACGCGTGGGTGTGGCTGCCGGCCCACCGGCAAGTGATCCCGCTCTACTGGGAGGAGAAAGAACGAGTCGTGCAGCTCTTCCGAGATCTCACCGCAAGCTACTTCCGCTGCGCCCCACCGGAACCTGCACCGGCCGTCGCCGAAGGGCCGCGCGAGGAGGCCGAAGATGCAACGCTCATCGCCGCTGTGTCCTGACGTCTTCCGTCCACTCCTCGTGCTGCTCGTCGCGGTCACGAGCCTCTCATTGCTCGCGATTGGGCAGGCAACCGCCGCCGAGCTCCCGGACGTCGCGCCCGCGAGTCTCATCCAGTGGGGCTGAGTGGAGATGGTGATCACACCGTGCGTGTGTCCGGGCTGGCCGCCGCGTCCGTGCGTGCACTTCTCGTACTGGGAGCCGACGCTCCTCGTCCACACCGAGGCCTTCACCGGTCTGTCAAAGCCCGCGACCGACGCGCGCTTCCACGAGGCGCGCGTGTGGCCGTTCCCGCTCAAGGAGGTCGATCCGGCCGGCTGCATCTTCCCGTGCAAGAGCCCGAACAAGACGTTGTCGGTCCTGGCGATGATCCCCTACTTCCTCAGCGACATCGATCCCACGTGGCGCCGCGGGGACACCACGACACCCTACCCGGTCGGCCTCTGGGGCCTGCTCTCGCCGCGAAGCGGCTGGGGCACCGGCTCGGACCCAGTCGCGTCGGCGATCGCCTTCTACCGTTCCGTCGACGTCGCGTGGCTGCCGGGGTCGCACACGATCATCCGCCCATCGTTCATACCGGCCACGCTCGCCAACAACGTCAACCTCGGATTCCCGAAGCTCTCGCAGTGCATGAAGCCGGGATACCCGCCGATCCTCTGGGAGTCGGGGGCAGGTTCCGCGACCGGCAACTACCTCTGGGTCTGGTACGAGCGCCGGACGTGTTGCATCGATCCGGAAGAGGTGTGCACGTCTGTCGCCCAGGGGCGGGACCCGCTGCTCACCATCGCGTGCGCCAAGATCAAGGGACACTCGTCAGGCCAGGGTCCAGCGGTCCCTCGCGGCTCGGTCACGGTCGACCTGCGTCGCGCCGGATGATTACCGGTTTGCTGACGGAAGTCGCCTGCGCCGGAAGGCGTTCGGGACAACGCCGCGCATGAAGCGCGTGACCATCACCCTGGGTCTCGTCCTGCTTGTCGGAGGAAGCGGCCGCGGCGTGCTCGCGGCCGAACTCGGGGGCTTCTTTTCGTGCCACGAGATTGTCTTCTTCGAGCCGTGTCCGAAGACAGCGCCCACCCAGGCTCCAAGCACGGAGGGCGCACACAAGGCGGAGCCGGCGCGAGAAGCCTCCCAGGCGCCGTCGGCGGAAGTACCGCAGGTCGAGGAGTCAATCTGGGCCGAGCCCGTCCGTGGGCCCGACGGGCAACTCCGCGTGTATCTGCCGCCGAAGCCCGTTCGCGACTTCCTCGAGAAGCCGACGCCCGAGAACGCGCGGGCGTACCTCGCGTGGAACCTGGCGCGGATGCGCCGAATGGACGAGGCGGTGAACGTCATGCGAGACGTCGCCGCGCAACAATTCGGGATCGCGACCCAGGGACCGATCACGGTCCCGGCCGCACCGCCGGCGTCCGATGCCGCGGTAGACCGTGGGACGTCGCAACTCCTCCCGCTGCCACTCGTGCCGCCGGCCGCGCCGGGGATCACCCTGGTGCAGAGGCCGGCCTCTGGCGAGACGGCAGCGCGCCGGATCTCGATCGTCTACGCGTTCGCGACCTGGTGCACGTACTCGCGGCAGCAGACACCGATCATCAACCAGCTCGCGACGCGCGTCCCCGTACGGGGCGTCGCGTTCGACTCGAAACCCGATGACGTCCAGGCGCTCCGGCTAGCCCTCGCCTTCCCGGTCGTGCAGGGAGACACCGACCTCCGTCAGCGGCTCGGCGTGCGGAGCTATCCGACGATCTTCTTCTACGAGGGCTCGAGGCTGCTCCACGTCGCGCGCGGGCTCCAGCCGCCGGCTCGCCTCGTCACTGTGCTGGCCGCCCTCGCCAGTCGCCAGCCCATTCCGCCGCTCGAATCCGGCGGTCAGCTGCCCGGCGACACCTGCCAGCTGAGGAGCTGAGCCATGCCCGGCCCGCTCGCCGCCCCCAGGGGGTGGCTCGTCGTCCTGTTCATCGCAGCGATCTTCTCGCTTCTCTTGGTCGGCCCCGTCACCGGTGTCGGCGCGGCGGACCTCTGGGACCAGACGGTCACGAAAAGCACGCCGCACTCACAGTTCCAGCTGTACGAGGGCACGGAGCAGTCGGGCCTGAACTATCGCGGCGGCGCCGGGCTCCCCCTCCCGGCGCCGAGCGGTGGCGTCGGGACGATCGGCTCCATCTCCGGCAGCACGGGCAAGGGCTGCGGCATCGACTTCGCAGCCGAGTTCAAGGCGCTCTTCGACGTCAACGCCCTCGAGAGCTACTTCAAGAACCTCGCCTCCTCGGCGATCTCCGCCGCGCCCCTGGTCCTCATGTGCTACCTGTCGCCGACGCTCTGCGACGCCTACAAGCACTTCAAGTCGATGGCCTCGGGGATACTCCAGGCCCGCGCCGCGGAGTGCCAGGCGGTGGAGGCGGCGGCCCTGGACTACGGCTCGCGCATGGGGAAGAAGCGCGAGGTGCAGTGCATCGAGGAGAAGACGGCCGCCGGCGTTCCGCGCTACGTCGCCCAGGATGATTGCCGCGGCATCGGTAGCACCGAGCTCGTGGGCTTCGACTTCGGGAAGGTCAGCGACATCAACATCGTCGACGACGGCCTCAAGCAGGTTGGCGCCGACGACGACACGCAGCGCTTCGCCAAAGCGGTCCTCGGCGACGTCAACTTCCGGGGCAGCAGCAGCGGCCGTCGGCAGGAGTTCAAGAAGCTCCAGCCGGATGGCCTCGAGCAGGAGTGGGGCCGTCTCTACCAGGACTACGGACAGCAGCTGACGACACTCGTCGACCGGGTCAAGGCCGGCGGGACGCCGACGGTCGAGGAGCTCCAGAAGGTATCGGCCCCGGGCGTCCCCATCACACGGTCGCTGCTCCAGCAGCTGTCGCTGATGAGCCCGAGCGCGCGCGCCATCGCCATCCAACGCATCGCCACCGCGCTCACGCTCGCCCGGCTCGAGTACCAGCTCTACGTGCTCCAGATGGAGCTCAGCGAGCTGTCCCGGCTCGCGGCCAACACCAACCAGAGCACCGAGGAGGTCGAGCGCCACATCCGCGCGCTCGAGGCGATGCGCGGGCGCCTGCGGGCCCTCAAAGAGGGTCAGGACAACCTCACGCAAGTCCTCCGCGAGATGGACCAGGAGGCGAGCGCCGAGCGCGCAGCCGCGCGAGGCCGCGCCACAATCACGCCGCCGAAGGAGCCGGCCATCGACCTCGGCGGCGGGCTCCGGCTGACGAGGTGATCCCCGCTCGATGACCGGTTTCACGCCGATCGACTCGATCCTGGCCTTCACCGGCGCGACCTGGGGCTCGCAGCTTCACGCCATGTTCTGGAACGGTGGGGTCTACGTGGTCATCATCCTGCTGGGCCTGTTCATGACCGCAGTCCGCACCATGCCGCACGGCTCGCTCCTGCCCATGGCGATGCACTTCGTCCTCGCGTCGGGCCTGGCCTTCGCGTTCGGGGCCTCGTCGCGGGCCGTGGAGATGAAGAGGTCGATTACCGAGGAGGCCAACGCCGCCGTGGCCCCGGCCGTCACCAGCCTGCAGCCGACGACCAGCGCGTCGCTGCCGGCGGGATTCGTGCTGGTCAACGACGCGATGCACAGCCTCGCGCAGTCGATGATCCACATGATCAAGCGCGACTTCGCCGAGCGACCCTTCGCGGCGCTGGTGGTCGTCAACCGCCTTGCAGCCGAGAAGTTCGACGGCGACCCCGCTCTCCAGGGCCGGCTCAGGACCTTCCTGGACACCTGCTACGGCGCGGCGCTGCAGGCGTGGGAGGCGGATACGCCGCCCGAGCAGCGGGATGCGCTCAGCGTCAACACACCGGCCGCCTCGGCGCTTCAGCAGTACTACGCGACGCTGGCGTTCCCCGACCCGAATGGCCAGGCCGTGACTTGCACTACTCGGTGGCAGGACCTCCAAGGGGCCCTTGCCACGTATGCGCGGACCCACATCACGCCAGCCACCGACTGGGTCAACGCGAGCCTAGCGTGGCTCAGCCGGACCTTCGGCAGCGACGAGTGGGTCGTCAACGTCGCGCTCCGCAACTATCGGGAGGCCGTGGAGCCGCCGGGCGGCGGCCAGCTCGACCCCTCGAGCCCGAGCCGCAACTGGCTGGATCCGGTGGCCTGGCTCCAGGGCGCCTCGTCGTTCGTCCTCGGTACGATCGCCGGCCTCTGGAACCCGGTGGTCATGGGACAGATCGTCGAGTTCTTCCAGCGCTCCGCCTACGTGTTCTACGGCTATACGATGATGGTTGCCTACGCGGTATTCCCGATCATGCTGGCCTTCGCGCTCTGGCCCGGCCAGTTTGGGCGCTTCGCGACCTACCTGATGTTGCTGCTGTCGCTCAAGATGTGGCCGGTCTTCTGGGCGATGATTGCCACGGCCCACGAGAAGATTCTCCCGGTCTTCATCGCGAGTGGCGCGATCGCGGATCCCAACAGCGCCCGCTACCCGGCGCTCCTGCAGTTCATCACCGCGCTGACCATCTTCTCGGTCCCCGCGCTGGTCAGCATGCTCTTCGGCGTGGCCAGCCACCGGATCGGCGCGAACTTCAGCAGCTGGGCGCCCGGGCGGATCCCGTTCTTGGGGTCGCTTGTGTCGGGCGGGGCCCGGGGCAGCGCGGGCCAGCCGTAGCGCCGCCGCCCGCGTCCAGTGGGCACCCTCCATGCGGCAGCTTGACGGGTGATGCGACGGCCCTCGGACGGCCGTGCCCCGCCGCGGGAGCGTACCCCCGGCCCTGAGGCTTTCGAATTGACACCCAGGATAGCTAAACATATGATGACAGCCCGAGCTCAAGGCGTCCTAGGGAAGGCGTTCTGCAGGCGAGGGCCGTGGTAGCGTCGTCCTTCGGGTGCATCTACGGGTGGCGCGCCGGAGCACCGGGGGAAGAGGCATCCCTACGGAACGTCGTGCTGAGCGTGTTACACCCTCGGCACTGGCGTCGGGTCATGCCAAGAGACGGACGAGAGGACCGACCGGTCGCGCTCTCCTCTTAAAGCGACTTTTGTCTTGCACATGGGAATCGAAAGGCACGTGGGACCGCGGCGTCCGGCGGGGGACGTAGGGTGAGCGACGGCGACACGAGCCGGTTGAGGTTCATCGACATATTCGCGGGGTGCGGCGGCCTATCGCTCGGTTTGACACAGGCTGGTTGGAAGGGCTTGTTCGCCATAGAAGCTGACCGGTTCGCGTTCGAGACACTCAAGCACAACTTGCTCGAGCAGATGCCGTCCTACGACTGGCCCACTTGGCTTCCCGGGGAGTCCTGCGAAATACGGGGCTTCTTGAAGCAGCACAGGAGGAATCTTAAGTCACTACGCGGGAAGGTCGACCTAATTGCGGGAGGCCCACCCTGCCAAGGCTTCTCCTTCGCCGGTCGCAGGAGAAAGGATGACCCCCGCAACGGCCTCTTCAAGCACTATCTCGAGATCGTCGCCCTTCTCCGCCCGCGCCTCTTGTTCCTCGAGAACGTTCGCGGCGTCGCCATCGAATTCGGGAAGAAGCACAGGCCGAGGAAGCGCGGCCCGGGACGCCCGCCAACTCCATTTTCGGTAAGGATCCAAGAGCGGCTGATCGCCCTCGGTTACGTCGTGTATCCGAAGCTGGTCCGCGCGTTGGACTACGGCGTGCCGCAGTTTAGGCCGCGATACATCATGATTGCGATCGATAAGAGGCTACTTAGGAACCGCGTCAATTATGACCCTTATGCGCGGCTGGAGGAGCGCCGCAAGGAGTTCCTGGCGGAAAAGGAACTGCCGTTGGATCGCCCCGTCGGGGTTCAGGAGGCGATCTCAGACCTGGAGACCGTACAAAAGGAACTCGCACCGTGCCCTGATGTCCGGGGTTACCAGCAGGTCTCCTATACCTTCCCCATCACGGTTTATCAATCGCTCTTGCATGGCTCAATGAATGGTAGTTCTCCGAACAGCATGCGCCTGGCGAAGCACCGGGAGGAGATCCGGGACCGCTTCGCGAAGATCCTAGCCACGTGCCGACGCGGAGTACAGATGACGCCCGCTGAGCGGAAGCGTCTCGGGCTCAAGAAGAATTGCATCGTGCCCCTGGATCCTGAGCAGCCCTCACACACGCTGACGTCGTTGCCCGACGACCTGATTCATTACTCCGAGCCGAGGATCCTCACGGTTCGAGAGTATGCCAGGCTCCAGTCCTTTCCCGACTGGTATGCCTTCAAGGGAAAGTACACGACGGGGGGGGAGCTGCGGGTGCGAGAATGTCCACGGTACACACAAGTGGCGAACGCCGTGCCGCCGTTTCTTGCGGAGGTGCTCGGCCGCTTGCTTAAGGATGTGTCCCATGAGCTGTCGATAAGTCGCGAAGTCCGGCGCGAGTAGGCCAGACCAATGAGTTCCTACGTTCGGAATGAGATCGTTCACTGGCTTCTGACGCATTCCTATGGCCAGGGAGGGACGGTCGCCCTGCCGACGTCAGGAACACCCGATCCTCTTGTGCTAGGCGACTTCCCCCCGGGTATCGAGGACGTGCTGCAACACATCACGAGCAGACACACAGGTTGGTCGCCAGCCGCGACAGAGATCGACTGGTGCTTTCTGGTCGGCGGGCCAGGGAACGGAAAGTCCGAAGCCCTACGGTCACTCGCCAGGAGGCTCGGTATTGTCCTGCCATCCCGAGGTCCCGGTGATCCCGTTCCGAGAACCATTCCGATAGGCTGGCCCGCGGAGGCCGATCGGCTTGCAAACAGCCTGGAACTCGCGTTCGTGAACGATGCGTCGATTCCTAGACAGGATGTCGCAGCAGTTGAGAGCTCGCCCGGTTCTCTCTTTCACGACATCGCAGACGCCCTCGGGCGCACCGCCCGGGGAAAGCCGACTTCGCTGTTCGTGAATGTTAACCGCGGAATTCTCGTCGAGGAAAGCGGCGCGCTTCGGGCCGTGGCCGATTGGTCTACAGAGCCTCTAGAGGGGCGTCTTGCCGCATCGATGATCCGCTGGCTGTCAGCGCCCTCAGAGAACGCCGATGGGTCACTGGATAACGTGCTGCAGCCTACTTCCGAGAGACCGCACTACGGACAATTCACGGTTCGCCTCGTAACCGAGAGTAAGCACCCAGTAGGCATCTGTGTTCGGGTCGTTTTCCTCGACATGCTGTCCTTGCTCGAGCCGATCCCGGGCGCCGGCGGCCGCGTGGTGGATTTTTCGGCACCCCTGCCTGAGGTCGCGCAGTACCTGACACTCGGCCGGCTCGTGAGTTCCGACATGACGAGGGACAACACTGTCGCGGGTGGGCTTGTGACCATGTATGCCGACGCCCCCAGATGGGAGGGCGGCGGTTGCAGAGACGCGGTATCGGGACAAGTGTGTTCAGCCTACGACCTGTGCCCGTTCACACAGAACTCCGTCTGGCTGCGGGAACCCGCGCTTCGCCACCGATTCCTGGATACGCTCCGTGCGGCGGAGATCGCCGCGACGCGAAGGCTTACTTATCGGGACCTCCTTGGCCACGTTTCACTGGCGATCATGGGGACCGCGGAAGAGGAGTGGCTAGCCGGTACGCACCCATGTCAATGGGTCGCCGACACCCATCAGCGATTAGGGAGCGGCGCTGGAGAGAAGACCGTGACCGTTCGGCTCGCCCGGCATCGGATCTACACGAACATCTACCCCGGCGGCGGCTTCCTTGTGACCAGAGACGTCGCCGACGCGAGGCTAAAGGACAGCGTCTTCGGCGCGATCATCGATCTGCTCGTCCCGTCTGGTGACGCCGCCCGGCTGCAACCCTTCGAGAAAGCATTCGCGGACATTGACCCAGCGCTCGACACCGAGAGTTGGGACGGCCTTCGGAAGCGAGTCATGGACGCTGTCGAATCGCTGGATATCGTCTCGCCGGCGGAGCAAGTTGTCTCGTGGGTTGAAATTCCGCAGGCGGCGAGTTCAGAGATTGAGAAGCAGCTCGATCGCGTTCTCCGCGAGGAGATCGCCGCCGAGCTGCCCAAGGGAACACGCGCGGCCGTCTCAAGGGTCCGGGTCCTCCGACGGTGGAGAGCAGTCATGGTACTCCGTCAAGTGGGGACGGCGCTTGGGCATGTCCGGTACGCGGAAGCGATCGGAGCCTGGTTGGCTGAACAGGCAAGCGCCTTACTAGGCGGTCAGCGACTCCCGCTCGGTGACGGAATAAACAATCTCATTATCCCGGCGGCAGGGGGCAAAAAGGTCTTTACGGCACCGCTACGACCAAGGACATACTGCCTCACGGGAGACCTCCCGAGCGAGACCCTTCTCGTCACCGTGCAGCCAAATGAGCTGGACGTACAGGTCGTCGCGCAGGGCGATGCCCTCATCGCCGAGGTGAGAATGCGGCACCGGGGAGCGTCAACGGAGCCGCTTGCGACGCTGGCCGTCGATCTCGCTGTGGCCAGGGAGTCGCTTCTGCACGCTGACGGAACTACGAACGCCTTTACCGAGATCGGCGACACGGCGTTCGCCAGGATCGAGCGAGCAAGGGCGTCGCTCATAAGCCGAGGGCGCCTACGGCGGATCAACGCTTGGTTCACGGACGAGAAGGGGGACGCGTTTCAGCTTGTGCCGAGCCCGACGGGGACGGCCGCCCTGCGCGTGCAACCTGGATAAGGCCACTTATGCAGGAGACCTGGATCGCCAGACTGTTTGGGCATTTACCCCGCCCAGAATACGCGAAGCAGACCGAGTCGCTACTGACCGACTTGCTCTGGCGATCCGAAGGCTCGTCGCTCGCTTCGGACATCAATGGCAACAAGATGATCGAGCATCTTTCGCGCCTCAAGGTGAAGGGAGAGGATCCTGACGATCTCCCCGAACCGGAACGGTTAGTGCCCCGTAAGCTCCGGGGCGGAAGTCCGCGCACGCTCGAGACTATACCCCTCGCCGAATCCTTTAACGTCACTGGGCTCGTGACTGTGCCTACCGGGGCACGTGGCCCTGTCCGGCCGCTTCTCGAATCCCTCAGGGCACCGCAAGCACGCGGTGACAAGTCGACCGCGTGCGTCCCCATTCACCCGGCGACGGTGGCTCTCCAGACACTACACGGGTTAGTAAATAAGCCGATCCCTGCGAACCTCGCTAGAGCGATCGAGTCGATGGCATGGCTCGGCGGAGCGCTGAAAGAAGGAGCCGCCGCGGGCGCGTTTCTTGCCCTCTTCACCGAAACACCCGACCCGCGCAAGGGTGCAACCGGGGCCATCGAATGGCTTCTCCCTCGAATCGCCGCTCACGCTTGGGCAGGCCTCCCCGCAAAATACTCGAAGCCGTCAGGCGAATGGCCAGCCTGGCCACCTGTCACGCCGGCGGTAACCATCGAGCGCGAAAAGTCCGCGCTTAGCGCCTATCGGCAGGCACCGTTTGCCTGGTTCTGGACAAAGTGGTTGTGTCTTTGCGATCCCGCCAGCCAGTGGCACGACCGCTTGCCTGCGCGGAGGTTCGTCGACTGGTCGCTCTGCTTATTGCGGACGGGCCTCGCGTTCGCGTACCTGTGGGAAGCGGAGTTCTTCTGCAGGCTTCACCAGATGGTTGTGAACCGGTTGGCAGGAAGTCCGCCCATCAGCCCGAGTCCGATCAATTCACTCCTCAGCGAGGGAGCTGTCCTAGCGACTATTGAGCCGCCCGAAGTGCCGGCGAGCCAGAAGGGCATTTGGCCTGCTACCTCGGACTTGATTGCGCGCGGATGGAAGGCACGAGATCAGCTACTCAACGCCGGAATCGGGGACACGCTGCCTACCGCAGCCTCGCTCGCGAACTCGATCGAACTGTGGGTCGAGGCTCTCACCGGAGAGCAACTCTCGTCGATCGGCACTTCGATCCGGGTCACATCGTCAATGGCGAACAACCAGAAAGAATTTGTCCGGTATCTCCTTCTACCGCGTTCATCAGACGACGATTCCGTTGACCACGCAGACTTCTACTACCTCGCTAGGAGCAGCGGGCGGCACATGTGGTTCCGCCCGGGCCCGGAGTGGCTCGTCGTCATTACCAGTCTGCTCTGCGTCAGGCCCGGCGGGTCCTGTACGCTCGGAGACCTGAGACGAGATCTCGTGTCTCTCGGTGTTCGAGTAGAGCGATCGGTGATAGTAGGCATGCTGGAGGAGGCGGGGTTGAGCACCGATAGCCCCGACGCCGACGACGCGCTCGTGATCCGAGCGGGGTTCTGAGCCGCCATGCCAGTGCTGGGACGCGCCATTGCCCGTTACCTCTCGTCGCTCCGTGGATTGTACTCCGTTGAATTGCCTGGGCCGTTGACCGCGGAGATGACTGCGCTCGTCGAGTACGCCAACACGATGGCTCCGAACCGGGCGTTCCTTGTCTCTTTGGCTGCGGCGGAACCCGGGCTGGGGAACGTCACGATTGGTTGGCGCCAGTTACTCGCGTGGCGGACCGATGAGGACCGCGTGTTCGTCTGGCGGCGAGGATTGCACGAGCCCGACTCATCTTTCCAGAGCGTTGTTCGGCCATTCATTTCCAGGCGGTTCCCGGGCGCTGGGGGAGGAGAGTGTAGCCTGCCTCTCATAGTGCGTGCGTGTGTTCGTGAGCTGTGGGAGCACCGCGATTGGCTTCCGAACGGGGACGCGTACGAGGCCTTCCTAGAAGCGACCACCTGGGTTAGCGAGGTGCTGTGCAGGTCGTTCGAGAGAGCCGGCAACACGCCCGGCGTCCACTGGAGCGACCGATTCCTCGTGCATGTCGCGTCGATGCTGGACAATCTCGACGCCGGGCTAGCCTCCTTTTCGGTTTCAGGCGTCGTGGCGCCGCGCCACGCCTGGGAAGTTGTCCGGCTATCCGGGCTGCCGTTGCCGGCTGCGCTCGTTAAGGATGCCAACCCGTTTCTCGAGGCTCCCCGAAGAGTTCCGCTGACGCAGATGGAGAAGGCCAGCGACCTCTGGGACGGCATCACCCAATCGCTGCTCCTCCGCGACGGCGGCGTGTCGGAACTGTTACTCGCCCTTGACCGTGAGAGCGTCGGTCCGGTGAAGTTGACCCCGTGGCGAGACCTCGACTGGAACCGTCTCCAGATGCTCCCATTGGATTCTCCAGCACCCGTAGTCGGCGCTGCTGTCTTCGCATCGCCACCGTCACCGACGCTTCTGTCTGCAACGATTCCGAACACCTCGGCGCCGGATCGCCCCTCGTGGTGGGGCGTCACAACAGAGCACCTTGAGAAGGCACTAGCGCGCCTCCGCGAGTCGGTGCCGTTGTCTCCGGACCCCACGTGCCCGGGGTTCCGACCGCTGGCGGAGCCCGAGGCTAATGAGTTCGTCCTCGATACGCGTATCGGCGTTGTATCTCATGCACCCACACCGACGAGATGGCGAGCGAGGGTGACCCTCACCGGCGTCGGACTGCATTACAAGGAGGATTGGAGAGCGCTTTTCGTCGCCGAGGCGGAGCCGACGTCGGCCAACGAAGGAGACGCGTGGGTAGCGCCGGCGAGTATCAACCTGAAGATGAAGGGATGCACGTTCAGCCAGCTTCAGACGGTCGCAAGCCTCAGCGGGCAGCTACGAATTACTTGCGATTTACAGATCGAGTACACCGCCAAACGGAGCCCGCAGTCGAATGACATTTCCGGGGAGTGGAGCCCCGAGCAAAAACTCAGGGTGACCCTTGCTGTCAGGCTACGACACGGCGGCGAGTGGGACGCTCCCAGGCGAGTTGAGACCGAGATCAAGGTCATCGTCCCCTCGCCATTCTCCCCCACCGTCCTGGTCATCGATGATGGAAACCTCGAGGCGGTGGGTCCGGACGACGAGGAGACGTTCACTGCAACCGCCGCCGGCCAAACATCGTGGGCCGCGGCGACCACACCGACAATCCTCCTCGGCGAGGAGGGGCGCTATCAGGTGCGCGTCTACGATGGCGTCCTGGAGCCGTGGGCTGCGGCTTTTCGAGACGTGGGCGAGCCCGCGGTCACGGGAATCGCGTTCCCGCCGTCAACCGGCGGCCTATTTCCGTTGGTCGAACACGACCTCGACGATGGCGTTGTCATCTCCGACACGCATCCTGTTCACGGCAGGGATGTGGCTGTATTCCACGTCAGGGAACGATCGAATAACCTTTCCTCCGGCATTTTGTCCGCGGTGCGTGGCCTCCCTGCTGGGCGGCGCCCACCGGCTGCCGCAGCTCGTCAAAGCGTTCTCGGACAGTACCAGAGCAGTGTTACGCCCGTGCTGTGCGGGTCGGCACCCGCGGCACTCGATTCCCTGTACCAGTACGTCATAGCCGGTTCTAACGAGCCGATTATCTGGCAGCCGCATCACGGCGGCCCAGCCCCCCGCATTCTCTTCGCCCGGCCGGAAAACTTCGTGCTGCCAGGTATCGGCGACGGGCCTACGCCGGCCCTGATCGGCACTCCAGAGTGGGGCGCTTTTATGGTTCGTATGGGCCAAGCGTGTGCGGCGCTCGGCCTTCGATCTGGCGCGGAGACTCTTTGGCTTAGCGGCGTCGACCCGAGCCTGATCGATGCTGCCACGATACGCGCCGTCCTCGAAGAGCACCGTGCGCTCATCGAAGCGGCCACCCGGGTCAATAGCCCGGCCGACCGGTTCTGGGCGTCGTACCCGTTCTCGGTAGTGGTGGTGGACGGTACGGGCGGGGCGAACTTCGGGCAAGTCCAGGCGGTGTTCCTCTCACCGCTCCATCCAGCTCGGCTCGCCTGGGGCTACGCCGTGACCGCGATCGGCAGATCGAGCAGGGTCGATCACGGGCTTCTCGGCCTACTCGAAGGCTGGAACATCCCCGCGGTCGGGACGACACTGAACCCTGCGGGCGAGCGTCGCTGGCTCGTCGCCGTCCCCATTGATCCTGGACCGGAACAGGATTTCATCGGTTGGAGTGCACTCGCGGTCCTTGGCCCCGCCGGTACAGTCGATCTTCCGGTGATCGGAGGCGGTCAACCGCTCCCGTGGGGTGGCAAGACAGGCATTAACGCGCGCGTAGTAGAGCGAGCGCTGCGTGATCACCTTGCGGTTCACCCGCACCTTAACGCGCTCGAAGTGGACGTCCGCTCGGTCGGCGAAGCGCCGCGGTCAAAGGAGATCGACGATACGCTTCTCGACCTTCTTGGAGCCGGCGATTTGCAGGGAATGTCTTCGCTAGGGGGCGGCGCGAGGGTATGGGATTCGCTCGATCGCCGCGGCGACCCGCCGACGCGCGACACCCTCTTCGCGAGACGGCGGTACCAGGAGCGGGATCGGTCGTTTGAGTGGCGAGTGTATACTCCTGCCGCGCCGCCCGGTAATGCCGACATCGCCCTCGTGGAAAACGCAACTGTTCACTTGGCCGTGACGATTGGCGCGGCGTATGGCGTTCTTGGTATTTTGCCGCTCCGTCGATTCCTGCCTGCCGACCTGTCCGGAACGCAGCTCGATCAAAACTTCCTGCCGAGAGACAGGGAGGACATCCTTGGCCTGGCGTCGCTGCTACGCTTACTTGAAGCACCCGCCAGCGAAGACAAGCTTTGCCTGCGAGCGAACCCCCAGCTGCACGCCCTCGGCATCGGTCGCGGCGCGGAGTGGGAAGTGCTTGGGACGTTCAATGTCGACCCGTCCCTACTCGCCACGCTCGTCGCGGGCGTGCCCGCCACATCTGGTCGACGTCTACTGTGGGAATGGCGACCGTCGTGGATGGTGACCGAAAAAAGGGCCGCGGATTTGGCTCGGCGGCCATACTACGTTATTGCGCGTGTGCCTGCGTCGCTGACGACAGCGCTGCACGCTCGCCAAGCCATTTCCCAGGCTAACGCTGAGGAGTTACTCGCTGTTCTCGGTCAGCGGGGGATCGGTCTTGCCGCTCTGAATGCCGAGAGCGGCACGCAGGAGAGCGCCGCCGCCGGTTTTTTCTACGCCACTCAGGTGCTATCGACCAACAAGGGTGTCGGGCCTTTCGGCGCGTTGCCTGCGGAACGACGCCCCCTCGTATACGGTGTCCTCCCGTTGGACCCTGTCGAGCCGATTCTCCAAGGGCTAGCCGGTAGGGCCCTTGAGCTGCGGGCGGACATGCTCGCCCTTGCCGTTTCGCGGGGCGATGACGGAGCGCTCAGTCTGTGCCTCGTCCCGACCGAGGTCAAACATCATGGGATGCCGGCGACGCCGGAGAAAATCCCGGGCGCGTCCAACCCGGAGCTGAGGCACGCCCGTGAGCAGCTGGCCGACACGGTCACTTGGCTGAAGGACTTCATCGCGAGCGTCACCGGCACGGATCCTGGCGAGGCGGCATTGCGCTACCTGAGGCGGCTAGGGCTTGCGACGCTGGTTGACCTGGCTATGAGCTTTTCGCCGAACCCACCGGCCGCATTATGGCGGTCCACCATCCTGTCGGAGATCCTTGCCGCTCCATTCCATATCGGTGTCGGTGATCCGATCGTCCTCTGGTTTGCGCCTGGCTGCATCAACACCGCCGCGAGGCCATGCGTGATCGACCCGCACCCTCCTCATGTCGTGGGCTCACTCCAGACTCGGGAAATCTACATTGATCCGTGTGCGGTACCGGGCCTCTGGTGGCATGCGACGGCGATGCAGAAAGCGGACAACGAGACCCGAGGCGAACTGGATGAGGTGATCCGAGCGTGCTTCGCTAAGTGTGCCGCCGGGTCCACAAGCGTTCCGCCAAATCGAGATGAACTCGCATCGCTGCTTGGCCTCGACGCGAGCGGTGAGGCAGCGTTGGCCTCTCGTGGTGAGTCGATTTCGGCCGGCCCCGCGACTGTGGAAGCTGCCGCCGCGGTGGAGGCACGGGGAACACATCGCCCCGTCCCCCATGAGCCCCCCGGACCACCCATTAGTAGTCCCCCGCCTGCAACGGCGCCTGCTTCGGAGACATTGGAGTCCGCCGGTGTGAAAGGGGTCGCACCGACAACAGTTGAGGCGTCAACGTCGCCGCAAGAGACTGAGACGCCGCGTTTCGTCATCGGCTGGTCCTCGCTAAGTACAAGATGGACTGCCGTTGGTCGGCTTTCCGGGGGCAACGAACTAGTCGCACTTGACCTGGACCATCCGAAGACGCTCGGGATTTTTGGCTACATGGGCTCAGGCAAGAGTTACTTGCTTGGAACGATAGTCGAGTCTGCTGTGCTCCCTATTCCCGGGGTGAATTCGCTGCCGGCCCCCCTCGCCGTGGTCATCTTCAACTACCGTCGGAACGCGTCTGACCGTTTCGAGCTGAACTCATTCGCGTTCCCTAACGACGACGCACTTGACGTTGAACGCCTCGCCTCGGAGTACCGGGCGCACGCCGCAGCGGTCTCGGACATCCGCATCCTTTGCTTGCCGGGGGAACTACGGCCTGCGCGGGCCCAAGAGTACAACGCGATCCAGGCCAATGAGTTGTTCTTCGACCCACGGGTTCTCGACGTGGAGGACTGGGAACTTCTCATGGGAGAGCCGGGTAGCGAGGCCGTGTTCGCGCGGACGATTCGAAATACCTTGGTTGACCTGCGAGCCGCAGGAGAGGTCACCCTCGATCAACTTGACCACGAGGTCGCGAACCGGCTTAGCGGGCAGAGTCGATCCGCAGCCCGCCTGCGCTTTGACTTCGTTCGCCGCTACATTTCCGAAGGACGTGGGGTGGACTTCGGGCAGTTGCTGCGGCCCGGCCGCGTCGTGATCGTCGACCTACGCCAGCCGCTGTTCAACAAGGATGACGCCCTCAGGTTCTTCCTCGTTTGCGCGAATCACGTCAGCCGCATCCAAGGGCAGTTCAATAAGATCGTCATTTTCGATGAAGCGCATGAGTACATGAGCGAGGCGTTCGGCGAACGCATGGAGTCGCGCATCCGCCAGATGCGACACGAGGGGACGTCCTACGTCTTCGCCACCCAAGACGTCCGCTCGATCCCGTCGGGGATTAGCCGCTTCGTGACCACCCGGTTCGTCTTCAACCTCGGGACCAGGGAAAACGTCCAGGATTTAGAAGGCGTGGCCCCGGAGTTCCGCGGCCACAGGTTACTAGACATGAAGCCGGGACACTGTCTTGCGCAATCAAACACGTCAACGCAGGGACTATTTGCTGTGCCGCGGCAAATCCGCGTGCGACCGCGCGCGACACAGCACGGCGGCGCGGCGCGGATCTTCACGAGGACGTGAGACGACCGGGACGAAAATCGCGACCGTTCGAGATCCACCGCGTTGGGATCTCACCGCGTACGGCTGCGGCAATTCGTCGCGCTCTACTACGGTGGTTCAAGTCAAGCGGCCGAAGATTTCCCTGGCGAGAAGAGGGAACGAGTCTTTACGAGCGCGTCCTTGCAGAGATCCTGCTGCAACGAACCAGAGCCCAGACCGTCGGCGCTTTCTTCAACGAATTCACGACTCGCTTTCCATCGTGGCAGGCTATCGCCGATGCTAGCATCGAACAGATCGGAAATTGCCTTAAGCCGATCGGCCTCTGGCGCCGACGTGCATCATCCCTTGCGGCTCTGGCGCGAGAGATGGCCTCTCGAGACGGCCAGTTCCCCCACTCACGGGAGGAGATCGAGAGCTTGCCCGCGGTGGGCCAATACGTCGCGAGCTCCATCCTTCTCTTCTCCGGTCGCAAGGCGGAGCCACTACTCGACGTGAACATGGCACGAGTGCTGGAACGGTTGTTCGGACCCCGCAGGTTGGCAGACCTCCGTGACGACCCGCATCTTCAGTCCGTGTCGCGAGTCATCATACGCGGTAAGCACGCGGCCGAGCTCAACTGGGCACTATTGGACCTAGCCGCGATGCTGTGCACGATCAAGGACCCACAGTGCCAGCAATGCCCGCTCGCCGGACACTGCAAATATGCCAATGGACGCGCTCGTCAAAGAAGTGCGTGTGGACTTTCTCTGCCGCATGGGAAGACAACTCGGCAAAACGAATTCCGAGGCGGCTCAGAGTCAGAACGTGAGGCCATCTTCCCACCGTGAAAGTCTCAGTTCCCGGGATCCGGTTTAGAGATCGAACTGACGGACAACGCGGCCCGTAGCTGGATCGCGCGGCAACTTCTCGATTGCATCGGCCGCTTGCGTCGCGACCAGTGGCGGAGGCGGAACGTCGATGATCGGCGACGATCCCGCTGGTCGCGTGCCGCTCGGCACGACGTCCCGGATGCTGGTGCTACGCCAGAGGAGCCACGCCAAGACGATGTAACCGAGCGCCACCGCGGTGAAGGCCCACGCGAACTCGAGGCGGTCCGGAACTGTGACGACCGGGCTGAACACCCGACGACGGCCGGTCAGCCGCTCGAGCGAGAACCTAGGATCGAGCGACACAACCAGGGTCTGGTGCGCCACATAGGCGATCAGGCCAAGGAGCACGGCCCGGCGCCGCACCGCGCCGCGCTGCCGCCGAAGCCCCCCGACCGGAAGGTCCTGCCGGAACCACCGCTTCGTTGTGGCGAGCGCGATCGGGCCGAGGACGAGCAACAGTAGTGCGTTCAGGGCGAACGCGCCCCAAAGAAGGGGGCTCGGTCCCGTCGACATCCTGAGACTCGCCGGCATCGCGCCCGTGATGACTATCAGCGCCGAGGCGACCACGCCGATGAGGAGCGCGCGCTGAGGCCGGGTCACGCTCCTCCACATGGGCATGGTCGGCATGTTCAGCACCATCGTCGCCGCCTGGTGGCTCCCCGTCTTCAGGATTCACGTCTTCAGGCCCGCGGGAGCGGCCTATCCGACTCTCTCCCCCTGCATATCGGTGAATCGACCTGGCGTCAATCTCCGATGCCGCTGGTCCGTGCACAGCTGTATCTCCTCCGATACAGCGCCTGAGCCTCCGGAGGCACATGGAGTTCGTTGGCGGCCCTTCGAGCCATTTCGGCGCGTCGCCGGTTTTGCTCTCGTGTGCTCGCCGGTTTCGCCGAGCACCACTGGACTGCGGTTGGCGCAAGCACGCTCCTCGGCAGCCCACCCCAGGATCGACCTGAGACCACGCGCGCACGACACCCTCCCGGTGACACGACCCGCCAATCTCACCGCGCTCCGGGGCTCACGCGTCTCGAGTAGATGATCCGGCTTCGCGACGGGACTCGCCCATTGCCATCGCTAGGCTTCTGCCATGTCCGTAAACGACATCTTCGATTGGCTGGCACGCTGGGGGTGAGCACGTCGATGAAGCTACGAAGGATCCAATCGCCTCGCACCCGCGACATCCGAGCTGCTTGGTGGCCTCGTGCGGGCGTGCTCATCGGACTTGCGTTGCTCGCGCTCCTCCGGCCGACGTTGGCCCAAGCACAGGTGGCGGCGCTCCCGGAACTCATCGCGTCCGCCGCACGCCACGCCGGAGTGCATCCGGACCTCCTCAGTTCGATCGTCTGGGTCGAGAGTCGCGCGTGGCCCTGGGCGCTCAACATCAACGGCGTCAGCCTCTACCCTCGGACGCGCGCGGAGGCCGAGCGAATACTGGGCCGGGTCGGCGACGACGTGGATATCGGCTACGCCCAAGTCTCGTACCGACACTGGGGCCGTGCGCTCGGCCTGCGTAAGGCCGATCTCCTCGAGCCGTGGACGAACCTGATCGTCGGCGCTCTCATCCTCCGCCACAGCATGGACCGGGAGGCCGGCTGGGGTGGTGTCGGGCGCTATCACTCCGCTACTTCGCGCCGCAAGCTCTCCTACGCCCACCTCGTGGCCGCGACGCTGTCGATGATCAAGGCTTCCCGGCGCCCCGCGGCATTCGACATGGTGGGTTCGCGCAGCCCCGCGGGGCGATGACGCGCAGCCGGACAAACTCTTGAGCGTGTCGGCGGGGCGCGCGTAGTGCGCGCTGCGACGGCGCCAGCAGTGCGCGGCTCACGCCGGCGGCCCGACTGAGCCAAGAAACGGCCGGATGGCCGGTGCCTGGCCGCGTACTGTGCTGGTGACGCCACAGGCGTCTTGCTCTTTTCCAACCGCATAGGTTCGGCGTTCACACGAACGCCGATAAGGCAGAGGGGCCCACCCTGTGAGGATCCAGGGGTCCCCTCCTGCTCGGCCCCTGCCCTCTTTCCATTCCTTCATGCCGCTCTCGTCGTCATTGCGCGCTTGTGATTGCCCGATGGGCGGAGGGGCCGAGCAAGGAGGGGGATCATGACCAACGCTCTCGCGGAGCAGTTGATGCGGGCGCTCCCGGAGGGAGACAACCCGTTGCAGCGACTCAAACAGCTGGCCCATGAGATGGGGATCGAGCGGCCGACGCGCCGAACGAAACGCGCGTTCCTGCGGGTCGCTCAGCAGCTGGGTATCGAGAGCCCAGCCGAGACTCATGGGTCATCGTCGCCGATGCTGGACCTGCCGCCCGAAGCGGAGTCCGTGATCCGGGCGCGGGAGAAGGCATGGCGTCAGACGCGCGAGGAGCAGCTCGCTCGCGCGGCCAACAGGCTCCAGCATTCGAAGGTCGGTCTGAAGGTGGCGCTCGCCGCCAGGGACCAGGCAGCGGGGGCGCGCGCTCTGCGAGCCCTCGCCGGGTTCGAGATCGAGCCCGACGACGTTGGCCGGGACGAGCTCGCCTTCGCGGCGTCGCTCACCGACCAGCAGATCGAGCGTCTCATGGGCAAGGACGCCACGCTCTTGCCCGCGCCCGAGGCGCTCGAGCGAGGTTTCCAGGCCACTCGCGGCCGGGCCCGGATCATCCTGATGGGCAACGTCAAGCGACAGAGCCTGGACGGCGATCCGGCGCAGCTCCGGTACGAGGTCAATGGCCTCGAGTTGAGCGAGAGTGTTGCCCGCGAGTTGCTGGGCGACTACTCGCCGATGGTCGCCCGTCGCGCGGCGATCAAGCGTCGTATGACGAGCCTGCTGGAGTCGCTCTTCCGGGACGACGAGTTTCCGGACCGGCTCCCCGACGAGACGTGGGCTGCGCTCGCGTGGCTCACCATTGTCGGCTACCTCACCCCACCGGTTCACATGCCGGTCGGTCGGGTCGAGGACGGTCGGTCGGTCCCGATCGATCGCTGGCAGGCCCGGCGGATGGTCGAGGCGGAAGCGCGTCGCCTCGGCTTCGAGGTCGGGCAGCTCCAGGCGAGCCTCGAGGTGGCTCGTCGCA
>JBOHPM010000001.1:0-39781 GCA_050731715.1 Candidatus Rokuibacteriota bacterium | reverse complement strand
GGACAGTGGCGAGCTCGACCTTGTAAGGAATCTCGAGGGGGTCATCGAATTCATCCGGAGTCGGGACGCGAAGAAGAGCCATGGGCGCTGACTTTCTCATCAGTTTCTTGACGGCGAACCCGAAGGCCGAGATCGACTTGACCGCGGGTCGGCAGGCAATCGAAGAGCTTGCCGCCAAGCCCCTGAGCGCCTGGTCGGCCGAGTTCTTGGACTACGCCGGCGTCGATCTCGACCCGAGATCGAAGGATCGCGAGCGCATGCCGCAGGTGCGTGCGGATCTGGTTCACGGGCTTGAGGCGGATCTCGGCCTCTTGGAGCTGGCGGTCGAGGACCGCCGCCGCGATGTATGGGTCGGCAAGATCGGCGGGAAGAGCGTCCTCCTCACGGGTGGCCTGAGTTGGGGCGACGTTCCAACTGACGCCTTCGAGGCGTTCAATCGCCTGGCGCTCGCCGGGGTGACCCGGGCGATGGGCTTCGATTGGTGATGGCGAGGCATGCGGGCCGCGCCCGTCGCGCAGAGCGCCAGCCTGACCGGGGGGTGTGCCGTCCGACCCCGCGCGACACCTGGCTCGTTGAGGCGCTGGGCAAGATGCGGTTTCTGACGACAAGCCAGCTTGCGCGGCTCGGCTTCGGCGGGTCCCGCTGGGCCGCCAACAAGCGCCTCCGGAAGCTCTTGGACGGCGGTCTCGTCCGGGTCTGGGTCCGCGACCTCGCGCGGGACAACGTCTACAGTTTGACGCGAAGAGGTGCGGCGCACCTGGCCTCGGAGGAAGAGGCCGCCTGGCCCGTACCACGAGGCCTCGACGGGAACCTCGACCACCTCCTCGCGATCAACGAGGTCCGCATCTCGCTCGCCCTCGGCCTCGCGGAGACCGGGGGAGAGATCCGCTGTTGGCGCTCGGACTGGGAGCTCCGGGCGCTCGCTCGGGGACGCATTGTCCCCGACGCGCTATTCGCTCTCGGGTGGGTAGGGACGGGGCATTTCCAGACATTCGCGCTTGAGATCGACAACGCCACCCGGTCGGCCCGGAGGTTCTTGGGGAAGCTCCTCAAGTACGCATCCCTCCGGGTCCGCGGCCGGGACCTCTACGGCGTCAGGGACTTCATCCTCTTGATTGTCGGCCGGGACGAGCGGTGGGTGGAGCGCTACAGACAGGCGCTCGCCAACCTCCGTCTCGGGCTTGCCGTCTCGTTTGCCACGCTCCCCGGTGTCGGCCGGGAGGGGGCGGCAGGCAGCATTTGGAGGCCGGCCGGCGGAGAGGAGCGCCATTCCTTACAGGACCTCGCGTCCCTTCCTTACGGCAAGGAAGGGAGGACGCCAGAGAGCCTCGATTCCTACGGCACTTAGGGCGCGACCGGGCCGCGTCTATTCCCTTCCATGAAGTATCCGACGACCGAGGAGTACCTCTCCGTCCGCGAGCTCTCGGGACGGATCCCCTACAAGCCGAAGACGATCCGGAACCTCATGTGCCGGGGCGTCTTTCGGGAGGGCGTGCACTACACCCGCCTCACCGGCCGGCCGATCTTCTACTGGTCGAGAGTCGAGGCGCTCCTCCGCGAGGGCAGGCGTGGGCGCAAGGGTTAGGGTGGACCGCCGCACCAACCGGCTCTACCTCGATCTCCACGTCGGAGGCCGGCGGAGGCGGGTCTTCTCGGAGCTTCCGGCCACCCCGAAGAACGTGGAGATCATGCAGGCCAAGGCCGAGACGATCGAGCGGGAGGCCTTCCTCGGGACCCTCGACCTCGCCCGGCACTTCCCGGAGCGGCAGCCCGAGACGCGGCACACCTTCTCGGAGCTCTGGGAGGAGTGGAAGGCCAAGAAGAAGAACGACGTCACGCCGCTCACCATGCACTGGTACGAGAAGGCGGCGCGGGTCCGCCTCCTGCCCTTCTGGGGGAAGCGGCGCCTTGACGACCTCGAGCCCAGGCACTTCGACGAGTTCAAAGCGGTGCTCGTCGCGCAGAAGCTCGCGCCCCGGACCGTGAACATCGAGCTTGCGCTCCTGAAGCAGCTCCTCCGCTTCGCGGCGGACCGCGGCTACGCGAAGGATGGCCTCACGCGCTGGATCACGTTCCAGCGCCGGCGGCCCTCCGAGATCCGGCCGTTCACCTTCGAGGAGAAGGCCCGGTTCCTCAAGGCGTTGCCGCTCCGCTGGCGACCGTACTTCGAGGTGGCGTTCGGGACGGGGCTCCGGCCGTCCGAGCAGCTCGCCCTGAAGTGGGCCCGCGTCGACTGGAAGCGGAAGAAGCTCCAGGTAGTCGAGGGCTGGCGGGACGGAGAGATCACCGCGCTCAAGGTGATCTCGGCGCACCGGGAGGTGGATCTCCTGCCGCCCGTCCTTCGGGCTCTTGAGAAGCAGCGGCTCGTGGCCGGCGGGAGCGAGCTCGTCTTCCCGAGCACCCGGGGCGGCTACATGCGGCTCGACAACCTCCGGCACCGGGTCTGGTACCCGGCGCTCGAGAAGGCGAAGCTCGCCCAGCGCGACCTTTACACGACGCGGCACACCTTCGCGACGCATGCCCTCGCGGCCGGGGAGGACCCCGGGTGGGTGGCGAAGATGCTGGGGCACACGACGCTCCAGATGATCTTCACGACCTACTACCGGTACCTGCCGAACCTCGTGCGGCGGGACGGGATGATGCTTGCGAAGCAGCTTGCGCGCCGCCGGCCGGTATAAACTGAAGTCAAGGATAGGCTGCTCGTCGCTTGGGATCCGTTGTTGCGGCGGGATGGCAAATCTCCTGTTTGGAGGAGCGCGTTGGTGGCACCTCGCTTGGACATGTCTGAGTGGATCACTCACTTTGTCCACCATCGCAATCCGGACAACGATCCGGACTGGATCTTCGGTCAAGGCGAGTCGGTGCGCTTCCCGTACGTTTTTGACGACGAGAAGAACGATCGATTTTCTTGGTGGTACCACTCGGATGACAACTACCCCATTGAACCCGACGGCAGAGCAATCCAGGTCCTCCGAAAAATCATCGATGACGGCCACATCCGAAGCACGTGGGCGTTCCGGAACGGCAAGCCGACAGTTTATGGTCCTCGAGCTGCGGTGTGCTTTACCGAGATGCCGCTCTATGCACTCATGGAGTACGCGAAACGGCGCGCCGATGCATCGAGCGTCACGGCATACGGGATTGCTCTTTTGAAGCGCGATGCATTTGCCTTCGGCGCTCGTCCCGTCATCTACGGGCTCACAGGGCGCCATGAGGAAGTACGAGACCATCGAAGCCAGCCCGAAGACGCCGTCAGGGGATGGCCCAGGATCCTAACGCCGGACCGCGGACTCGCGGAGCACGAACAGTACCGCTACGTGAGCTTCAACCTTGGACCGGGGAGATATTCCGACTGGACGCATGAACGGGAGTGGCGGTGGTGCGATTCCGAGGATCGGTATGCCTGCCCGGGATTACCGCTTTACCTCCATGTGGCTCCCGACTTGTCTAACGTTCTCATTTTCGTACCGACCACCCAAGAAGCGAGGACGATCCTCGACCGTCTAAAGGCTCAGTATGACTCCGGGTGCGAGCCGTCTGGCGACGAACTACATTTGACGAACCTGCTCAACACCCGCGTGATTGCCCTCGAGGAGTGTCCGGAGGAAGGTGTACTCCGCATCGAAAACATTCCGATGCATAGTCTCACTCCGATACAGATCCCCGAGCCGAGCGACGACTTGATTGCAAAGGTCAAGCGCGTCCTTCGTGACATCGAGCAGGCCGCGCAAGCTGGCGCGGATGCCGCGTACGACGCGGCTCTGAAAGACAAGGAGGGACACGTCCTGGATGCGTGTGGCTTCGCTTCACTCATGATCTCTGAACCGCAGTCGGAACTCACGGCCGCCTTGTTAAAACTCGGAGCAATCGAGCCGTTGGGGCGCCTGGGATACATGTTCACCGGCCTCACCTACCAGGTGAAAAGTCAGGGCCTGTGCCTTGAAGAGGCGGCGATGGAGGCGGCGAGGACGGAGTTCCGAAAGACATTTCCGAAAGCGAGGCTGTGGATTCACACGCGACTCGATTGATGCGCATGAACTAGTCAGTCGATCTATCAACTCAGGACGATCATGATGGGATGGTCTTCACTTCACAGTTGGCGCACACCTTCTTCATCTTCGTTCGCAAGCATTCCCAAATCTCCGAGTCCCAATTGGCGCCATTCAGCGCCTCTCGATAGTCGTCGAGAACCGTGCCGAGTGCGGCGACAAAGAGGGTTGCGTTAATGACCCGAGCCCCTGAAGTCATAGTCAAAAGTTCTCCGTCTCGACGGATCCGCCAACCGAGTGACGTCTCGGCTTGGTGGAGGATGCCGCACCGGACTCCTCTCCAGAAATCGCGGGCATGTCCCCGAAAGATGGCGAAGGCCGTGTGCGCATCAAAGAATGAGCAGAACGCGTGTTCGCCTTGTCCGCGCTGGCTCGTATCAGGCCATCCGCGACGGAACGACTCAAGGGCCTCGATCATGAGGCAGCCGACGGCCATCATTGTGAAGCCGTGTCGGGGCGCGTTGTTATCGGAAACGGGATCGAGATAGCGCTCCCTAAACCGTCGGTGAATCGCGTCGGCGATGGTCGCGCGATCCTGCTTCCCGACGGCCGCGAAGTAGTCGGCGACCGTGAAGCCGGTCGCGAGTTCCACATGCCCGGCGGAGATCGCGGTCATGATTGTCCGCTGCCTTCGAGCTTTCGCCGGCTCGCGGCCCTGAAGCGTTCCGGGGAACCCTTGACCAGCTCGACCTCGTACCGTCGCCGATCGAGAACCTCGAGGAACCCCATCACATGACCATCCGCAACCGTGATCTTGCCCTTGGCTTCCTGGATCTCCACCCCCGTCGCCTTGCACAGCTCCTTGAGAGCGCGTTTGTCGATATCTGTCGTCGCCTTCTGGGCCCGGATTGAGGCGAGATAGCGCGCGGCCCGCGGGTGCTTCGCCGCGTAGTTCTCAACCAGGTCGAAGTCGACGAACGGCAGATCACGCTGGATCGCCTTCACGTTCTCCGGCGCGCCCGCCAAGACAGCAGCCTGAAGCTTACCGACGAACTCAAAGCCGCTCGGCCTCAGAATGTGCACCCTCGCGTTATCGATGAGGATGTCGAAATCGCTGTCGAGCTTGAAGACCCGGTCTTCGATGATGCGGAGGGCGTCGGTTACCAGGCGGATCAGGCGACTCTTGAGGATACCCTTGAACTGGGTCGCGCGGCGGATCGCGGTGAGGCGCCGACCCTGCTTGTCCGTCATGCGCACGAAGTAACAGAAGACCTTTGCGTGGTCAGAGAGCGCGGCCGAGTCCACCGCCAGGTTGTTCGCCTCGTGCAGCTGGCGCAGCGGCTCAGCCAAATCATCGCCGATCGGTAGATAAACGTACTCGGAACTCGCATGCTTCTCGGACGGCTCGTACCTGGGCGGGTCATCGCTCAGCTCGCGCATGGCACTCCAGGTGGCCGCCACCATCTCCTGCAAGGCGGCCTGCACGTCGGCGTCCACCGGAACCAGGTGGAACGTCTGGCCCTCTTCGTCATCGCGTCCGACCCCGAACTCGGTGACCCGCACGTTCCTGAGGTTGAAGGCGAGCGTCATTCGTCCACCTCGAAATAGACCGTGTCGCTCAGACGGTAAGCCGTCAGGCGCTCGCCGTCGGGAACGGTCGCCCGCAGCGTGATCAGCACTTGGCTTGTCCTGCCGCTCAGTGGATTTCCGTCCGCCGGCGGCGAGATGGTGAAGACGCGGTAGCCCATAGCCGCAAAGAGCAAGTTCATGTAGTGGAGGTTGAGATGCCAGAAGAGGAATACGATGAACGTGAGGGCAGCGAGCACGGCCGCCAAGTCCCGCCAGGTGCCGAGGTCGGCTGCATAGAACGGCAAGAGCATCGCGAACAGATACACCAGCAGGTGGTCCCGGTGATCTTCCGCCGAGCCTACCGTGAGTTCACGCCGTTCCCGTAGTTTCCTTGCCGTCCTGATCCGGAGCCAGAGGAACGCGTTGGGCACAATAACCATCACCGCGCAGAAAACGAGCAAGTAGAAATCAGGGATGAGCCTGTTGCCTCGGATCGCCCAGAGAATGAAAAGCGGTGAGATGCTGCTCAGGACCATCAAGAGTCGCGCGGCCTTCAAGCCTTCGCGAGGACGGCTATTAGGCATGGTGCGCTCTATCTGGCCTCCGGCTGACCTGCCCTGTAATGCCCTTTTCGGCCCCGACCGCAACGGTCGAGCGGGTCGCTGGCGGTTGAGTACCGAACCGCGACCGCTATCTCAACCAATGGATCCGGTGGCCGCGTCGGGCCGTCGAGCGCGGGCGGGCCCTCGATGATGCGTCGCGTCAGATCGAGACGCCGTCAGCCGGCGCCGATTGCCCCGACCAGTTTATCCCAGGTGATCCGCTCGGCGGTTGATTCGCACAACCGGAGCACTCCGTCCTGAAGCCAGACATCCCACTTGTTCCGCACAGCCCCGCGCGCGGCGAGACGGAGTTTGTCGGGCTCCGGATGGACCAGGGCGATACGGCGACCCCGCGCGCGGTAGATCCACTCGATGATCTGGCTATTGATGCCCTTGTCCCCGAAGCCGTACCCACAAACCACGAGCGTGTCGGCCTGGTCGAGACGGCGTCGCAATTCGGCAAAGAGATCAACGAAGACGCCGCCAGTGTAGTCAGGAATCTTGTTGAAGGTCCCGATGAGGAGAAGCGGGCGGAAGTCGATCGCGTGATGACGCCGCCCGTCGGGCGCCAGGGTGTGTTGGATATCCGGTGTAAGCGGGAGTCCGATCCGCTCATCCCACCAATCGCCGCCATCCGGACGGAAGCGGAACCACCGGATCGATCCATGGAGCTTCAAGACTGCGCAGCCGGGGTGACTCACGGAAAGGTAGCGGGAGTCCCAGTACCTCACGGAGTTCACGGGTGAGCCGAACCCGTTGATGATCGGGACCTGACGGCTCGCCAGGTAGTCCTCAAGGAGGTGGTCGTGGTTCAGGGTGAATACAGACAGATGAGATGAGGGAATCGAGGAACGCGCTTCCTCGACGAAGCCAAGGTAGTCAGCTCCACCATGCTGGCGGCCGAGCTCCGTCGCGACGACCCATGTGATGTAGCTGACGATCTCGCTGGTCGCGACGTTCACGTGAACGCCGGAACTCGAACGAGGAGAAATCCGGTCCGCGCACTTCACGAGCTCTTGGCGGATGTCTCGCGGGCCTTCAACAACCAACGGGTTATCGAGGTCTCCCGACTCTTCCGCATGGATCTGCTCAATCACATAGTAGAGATCCTCGTAGGTGGGTGCCCGGCCGGCGGTCCGTTCGTAGTAGCGAGACAGCCGAGAGGCGAGCCAGCGGAGGAAGCCTGTCAGGTGGGGAACGTGCGAGTCCGATTCGTCTCCGTGGAGCGGTCGGCCCTTGTAGTACGTGCCGTCGGAATGGCGCGCATACCCATGACCGCTCAACACGGCGCGCGTGAGATCAGCGGTGCTCGGCGCTCCGGCGCCGATCGAGGCACCGGAGCCGAACAGGAACGCGACACGGACGTGAGGTTGGCCGGCCAAAAGAGTTCGCTCGCGCGCGACCGAGCGGAGACAGCGTACCATGCGGCGGGAAGGATCGTGCTGACGCCACGCTGACGGTTTTCAAGGGATTCGGCGGGATTTTTTGGGATGTCGTGGCCGGGGCTATGCCGCGCAAGTAACTGATTTGTGATGATTCAGGACAACGCGGGACAGGACGCCAGCGCGCCTCTTAATCAGCGGGTCCGGGGTTCGAGTCCCTGACGGCCCACCAAACAAATCAGGCGCTTCGGAGTCATCCGGAGCGCCTGATTCGTCTTCAGACCCCGGATTGGCTACCAATTGGCTACCAACTGTCCCGACCTGAGCCTCACCAAGACGCTCAACCGGGCTGACCCAGCCGTCGTCCAGCATGTCCACCGCGCGCGTGTCCGTGCGCGGCAGCCAGCGCGCGTACCACCGGAGCGTCGTCGTCGCGTCCGTGTGCCCGAGCTGCGCGCTCACGTAGGTGATGGGCGCGTTCTGGGCCAGGAGCAACGACGCGAACGTGTGGCGGAGGTCGTAGAGGCGGAAGCCCGGCAGCTTCGCGCGCTTGAGCGCCCCGGCGAACGCCTTCCTCACGCGGCTCTCGTCGAGCGGCGTTCCGGCCTCCGTGCAGAAGACCCACGGCGGCATCTCCTGCCACCCGCGGCGGGGTTTCTCGACCATGCGGTCGATCTCGAGGCGACGGAGCGTGCGCGTGAGCTGCTCGCTCATGTCCACAGTCCTTGTCTGTCCCGTCTTCGGCGTCTCGATCGCGCCGGCGCTCAGCGCGCGCTCCACGCGGATCTCGCGCCCGCGGAAGTCGAGGTCGCCCCACTGGAGTGCGTAGGCCTCGCCGGGACGTAGCCCGGTGCGCGCGAGCAGCAGGAAGAGCGGGTAGTGTCGCGGATCGGTCTGGGCCGCGGACAGGAAGGCCGCGAGCTGGCTGTGGTCCATCGGGCGAATCTTCTTCTGCCGCTCGGCCTGGCTGATGGAGTCGGGACGCCGGCGGCGCGAGCCGCGCAGCTGCAGCGCCGGGTTCGCGAGGATGATCCCGTCGTCGACGGCATCGGAGAGCAGGACCGACAGCACGGCGCGGATGAGGCGCACCGAGTTCTTGCCGAGACCGGTGCCTCGCTTGCGCGCGAGGAAGTCCCTGAGGTGCCCGCGGTGAAGCTCGCGGAGCTTGAACCGGCCGAAAGCTGGCAGCACGTGGCGATCGAGGTTCCTCTTGTACGAGTCGAGCGTGCGCGGCTTGATCTCGGTCGCGACCTGGGCGAGCCACCGCGCGGCGCAGTCGTCGAGGGTGATGTCGCGGTCGACCACGCGCGGGGCCGCCTGGCGTGACTCGGGGATGATCCGCGCGAGCGCGTCCTCTGCCTCGCGCCGGCTGCGGAAGGTCGCCCACCGGCGGACGCCCGCGCCGTCGCGGTAGTCCACCACCCACACGTCGCCCCTGGCGCGCCGTCGGCGGCGGATCGAGGCCATCAGCGTCCCCGCTCAGCCGTCGGCGGCGCCGGCGAGATCTCTGGCCGCCACTGCGCGGGTGTGTGCTCGTTCGAGCGGCTCGGGCCCATCAACCGTCCCATTCAAGGGTCTCCGCTGGTCGGCTCCCCGACCGGCGCGGCGCGGACATGTCCCCTCCGAGATACACGTCCGATCCCGTTCGAGAGAGACGTCGGCCCGGCTCGCTTGGGGGCATGTGGTGCAATATCCGGACGTCGAGGCTGCGCGTCAAGTCGTTGTGGTGAGTGCCCGTCGAGCCAGGCGCGAAGGTCCGCGCGCCGGATGCGCACGTACTTGCCCTTGCGGACGGCGGCGAGGTCGCCACGGCGCACGGCCTCGTAGAGGTAGCCGCGCGTGAACCTCAGTTCCCGTGCGACCTCCGGGACGGTGAGGATCTCGTCGCCGACGTCGGGCTCGCGAGGGGTCGGCGTCGGCACGCGCATCATCTGAGCCCACAGGGCGGTCCTGACCTGCTCGAGGGCGCCGAGGAGCGCCGGGACGTCCTCGGCGCGGAGGTCGGCGATCCGCCGTAGATCCGCGACCACGAGCGCGAGGTCAGGCTTCTCGTCCACGGGCGGTGAGTTGTCGATCCCGTGCACGGCTAGCGAGGTCGGATTTGCCCTGGGCCATCGCGGGCAGTCTGCCTCCGCGAAATCGGTTTCACATGCCCTCTTTCGGTTCATCGAGGCGGACTTCTTGAGCTATTGGCGGCGAACTTGGAAAATACTCGGCCACGCGTGGTAATCGGCGACCCGGGCCAGATTGGCCCTTCGGGAAGCTCCTGCGATCTTTAGCCATGGAAGGGGCCGCGAGGCGCCCGAGCCCCTCCTCGACCGACACGCCAAGGAGGTTGCCCGGCTGTGGACGGTCTGTGAGATCTGTGAGTTTCTCACAGAGGGTCCACTGGCCCGTCCTCACGCCCTGGACGTCAGCATGGCACTGATGCGTACTACCGTAGCCTTTCAGCCGTGACAGTCCGGAAGACCTGATGCTCCTCGGAATGCTCCTCGCTCTGCCGCGCTGGCATCATTCGGACGCCATCAAGCGTGCGCCTGAGCAGTACCTCCCGACGATCCTCGACGGCCCGCCGCTCGGTCCTGACGAGGCGCGCACGATCGTCGCGTGCACGGTCCGGGCGCGGGGGCCCCACCGTGCCCCCGGCCAGCCGAACGGGCCGACCCGGGCGTCGACCGCGCCCGAGAAGACCCCCGCGAGAGATTCCCGAGCCCGGCGGGGGGATTTCGCGAGCGGAGGATTCGCCCGACGCACCGACGGCCGAGCGCCTGCTCGAGAGAAAGCTCGACCAGCTCATGAAAAACGCTAGATCGGCTGACGGCCGGCGCGCGCGGGCGTCGCCCCAGGGGCAGGTATCGGTCGTTTAGGGCCCGCTCACGACGCGCCGCTACGCCTGCGCGGCCGCGATCCGAGTCGATGCGATCGGCGTGCACGCGCGTTGGATATCGCGCGTCGATATCGGGCGAATTCACCTCGGCGACGCGAAGTCGTGCCGCAACCGGGTGTGGAGATGCCTAATGAATATATAGGGGCGGTGTGCTGCGTGCGCTCCGTGTGCCGCCCGATTCGATGCGCTCTGGCGGTGGTCGGGCGCCCGCGAGATCCTGTTGCGCCATAACGCCCCGCCGCGGCTTGGTGTCGGCTTGGCGACCTTGATTCGCTCGCGCGGGGTCGTTCGCTCGCTCGCGGTGCTCTTCGTCCGGGCGCGGGGTATTGCTCCCCTTGGGTGGCCTCGTGGCACGCGGCGCTCTGATTTCGTCGAGAGGTTCTTGGTGAGGTTGTTGAGTTCCTTCGCACGCGAGAGGTCGGGGCCCGTGACAGAAGTGGGCAGCCGCGTTTCTTCGCAAGTCGGGACAACGGCCACCTCGGTCGACCATCGGCGGTTCAGGCCCCGCCCACAATCCGCCGGCGGCGGGTGCGGCTGCTATCCGAGACGATGCGATCGGTGCGCACCGCGCGTTGGATATCGACGCGCGCCGATCTCGGACGAATTCACCTTCGGCCACGCTCAGTTGGCGTTGACACCGGCCGAGGCCGAGTGTGGAGACGCCTTATGGTCGTGGAGACGCCGAATGAATATATAGGGGCGCTATGCTGCGTGCGCTCCGTGTCCCGCCGCATTCGACGCAGGTGACGGTCGGGCGCCCGCGAAACCCGTTCTGCCACGATGCCCCCCCGCGGCTTGGTGTCGGCGTGGCGATCTTGGTTCCATCGCGCTGGGTCGTTCGCTCGCTCGCGGTGCTCTTCGTCCGGGCGCGGGGTATTGCTCCCCTTGGGTGGCCTCGTGGCACGCGGCGCTCTGATTTCGACGAGATGGTCTTGGTGAGGTATTGAGTTCCTTCGCACGCGAGAGGGCAAGGGCGTCAAGGGTTCGATCATAGCCGAGGAGCACACCGGGTCGAGGATGCAGCCGGCGCCCGGGCTCTCGATCTGCTTCCCGCCGTTCCGCGATCCGTCGGCGTTCTATCGCGATCTGGATTTCGCCTGGTGGACAGGGTGGGTGGACTTCCTCGACGCCTATCTCAGTCAGGGCCAGTAACCGAAGAGGGCTGCTATGCTGGTGACGCGGATGCGGCATGGGCGATAACTCGGCCATCGAATGGACGGATGCGACCTGGAACCCGGTGACCGGGTGCACCAAGATTAGCCCGGGCTGCAAGAACTGCTACGCGGAGCGTCTCGCGCTTCGGCTCAGAGCCATGGGCAATCCTCGGTACCGGAACGGGTTCGCTGTCACCCTGCACGCAGATCAACTCGCGTTGCCGCTCCGGTGGCGGCAGCCGAGGCGGATCTTCGTGAACAGCATGAGTGATCTGTTCCATGAAGCCGTCCCGGACGACTTCATCCATCAGGTGTTCGAGGTCATGAAGCGAGCGGACTGGCACGTCTTCCAGGTCCTCACCAAGAGGAGCCAGCGGCTTGCAGCCATGGCGGCAGGCTTGTCCTGGGCGCCGAACATCTGGCAAGGAGTGTCCGTCGAGAACGCTCGGTACACCCGCCGCGTTCGCGACCTGCAGACAGTCCCGACGGCCGTCAGATTTCTTTCGGTGGAACCGCTTCTAGGTCCCATCCCAGAGTTGCCGCTCACGGGTATCGACTGGGTGATCGTCGGCGGCGAGAGTGGTGGCCGGCGTCGGCCGATGGCGCCCGAGTGGGCTCGCCAGATTCGTGATCAGTGCAGCTCGGCCGGTGTTCGGTTCTTTTTCAAGCAGTGGGGCGGTCGGACACCGAAGTCGGGTGGTCGCGTGCTGGACGGCCGGACGTGGGACGAGATGCCAAGACCTCGTCTCCCCGCTTTTGCAACTGTCGTCTGGTGATCCGCCGCGCCAAGGACGGTCTGCCCGCGCGGGTAAGCGGCCCCTGGACCCAGGAGAAGCTCGCGTACGTGGAACGCTACGCGCGGGCTTTTATGACGGCTATGGCGCCGAAGCGCAAGGCCGGGAAGTGGTCGGAGCTCGTGTACATGGACTTCCTCGCAGGTCCCGGCCGCGGGATTGACAGGAAGACCGGTGCCGAGTTCGATGGATCGCCTCTACGCGCGCTAAAGATCACTCCGCCGTTCGACCGCCTTTACTTCAGCGACGTAAGCCCGAAGAATGTCGAGGCGCTCCGCAAGCGGATTGCCCAGGGTGAACTGAACCGTGTCGTTTTAAACGATGGCGATTGCCATGGCATCGCGGCGAAAGTTGTGGCCAGCCTGTCGCGGCGGACACTCGGGCTCGCTTTCGTGGATCCCGAGGGATTCGAGGTGGGGTTCCGCCTCTTCCAGACTCTTGCGAGCCGCCCCATCGATATCCTCTACCTCTTCCCTGGAGGAATTGGCATTGCGAGGAACCTTGGCGCTTTCGCGAAGCAGGCCCACGCCCCGTTGGACGATCTGATTCCTGGATGGCGTTCCCTGAAACGCGCAAAGCTAGCGGCGGGCGCACAGTTGACTCAAGGGGAGATGGCGGCTCGGGACCAGCCCTTTGTCATGGCATTCATGAATCGGATGGGAACGCTCGGCTACCAGTACTCGGGGCAGGGAGAGCCGTACTTCACCAATGAGAAAAACGTCAAGATGTACCATCTGTTGTTCTTCTCGCAACACGTTGCCGGGCTGACCCTGTGGCGAAACATTACAAGGATCGAGGCGAGCGGCCAACGGAGACTGCCGTTCTGATGGTGCAACTGTTACTGGGGTGACACTCGGTCTAGTCTAGGACAGAGCGAAGGAGGCGCTTCTCGATCAGCGACGTGAAATAGGTTTCAACACGAGCGGGCAGGTCGCCACCTCTAATCAGGATGCCAAGCTCCATGTTCAATGTGAAGGCGTGCTCGGTGAGGTTGGCACTGGAGATGAGGAGATGGCGTGCGTCGGCAACCGCGCATTTCGCGTGGAGGGACCCGTGGTTGCCCGTGCCGTCCAACGGGCGCTTGTCGAGAGGCCAAACATAGACCGATGAACGCGCGATCACATCCGGGCCGAACGCGTTCATTGCGTCAAAGGCGACCTTGCCTTGGCTGACGTCGGGATCTTCGACGATGAGCCGCACGGTCACTCCGCGGCGCGCTGCCTCGGCCAGCGCCTCGCCGACCAGCGGCACCTTGTAGGCGACGAAACTCACGACGGTCAGCGTCGTCTTGGCCGAGTCGATCAGCTGAAGGAGCGCCTGCTCGGTGCGACGGGGAGGCACAGCCTCGACCTCCGGGCCAGTCCAGACGAGCTCCAGCCGCTGGTTCTTTCTCGCGAACTCTTCACAGCGCCCCGCGGCCAACAGGGCAAACGCAAGACTGTGCGGGTGTACGCCGGGAGCGTAGCGTCGCCACAGCTCGACAAGACTCAGCGCGATGGCGCGGTAATGGGCCTGGGGAACCGCCGCCTCGACAGCGGCCTGAGGGCTGCCGGGCGACGACGGGTCACTAGCCTCGATCGCGTCCGCCAGACCCTCGACAAGCGCGAGCGGGAACTCGCTCGCGAGCTGACGGACCTTGTCGGCCAGCTCCTGCTGGCGGGCGTTCATGCGCCTTCTGGCCTCGCAAGGAAGGCGAGGCCGCGGGCCTCCACCGTCTCGATGAGCACCGCCCGGTCGAGATACCGGTTGCCGCGTTCGCACGAGGTCTCCGGGGCGAACATGCACGCGTGACAGGCGGCCGCGTGGAGACTCTGGCCATCGCGCCATGGGTGATGCTCGGCGCACAGCGGATCCGACGCGCACAGCCGCGCCTGCTCGAGCGCCGGGTCGAGAAGGCGCCCAAGTGTTTTCGGCTGGCCGAGGCTCACGAGGCCCCCGAGAGTCCCTTCGCTATCTGCCGCGGCGGTGTAGATGAGAACACCGGCCATAGGCCCGCCGGTCTGGGTCGCGTCGGCGGAGTAGATGCGCTCTCGGATGCTCGCGGCGGCGTAGCCGCACTCGATCGCGAGCTGGCGCATCAGCACGTGCGCCAGCGAGTGGAGGAGGACGTAGCGCAAGCCGGGAAAGCCGGCATCCAGCGGCTCGCGCCCGCGGACGCGCCGCCAGCTCCGGTGAGCTTCGAAGAACTCCGCCTCGTGCGCGCGCCGCCGCGCGTCCGCCACCCACGCGTGCACGGCCGCCTCGTTCAGCTGAAGGAAGATGCCCTCGCCACGGACTTCGCTCGCCGGCAGCCACGGGGGCGGCGTCCGAGAGAGCGGCGCGCGGCGATCAGGCGCGACCCACGCCTCGTCGCCGAAGTCGCCGGGCGACTCGATCCTGGTAAAGCCGATTAGGGCGCGGACTTCACGCAGGCGTTCGACGAGGACGACCCGCGCGAGCCGCGCCTCGTACTGTGAGGGTGGGGCTCCAGGCTTCACAAGGAAGTCGTGGGTGTTTCGCTCGGGATCGGGCTGAGAGAGCAGTTCCCACTCGGGGAGCTTCAGGTCGCCGGCGGCGGCGCCGCCGCCCTGCTGGTGGCGGCGTCCTTCGATCGCCGCCCAGAGCTCGTCGTCGGTGTACTTCGTGAATGCGGCGAGCTGGCCGATCTGACGGAAGGCGGCGAGGATGTCCTTGCTTGTCGCCTTGTCGAGGGTGGCCCAGTGGCTTTCGACGAGCTGGTCGAGCTTGCCCGAGACTGTTGGCACCGATAGGGCTGACAGCACGATCGGGAACCAGCTATTCGATGCGCCGAGCAGAATCGCGGTCATCGGTTCGGTGCAGCCTTCCTCGTAATCCCTGAGGTGGGGACGTCGCCCGTGACAGCCCGGCAGGTTCTGCCGACCGTCGCTCGCGAAGGCCTCGACCATCCGCCGCTGGCTCTGGCAACCGTCGCACGACACCTGGATGTCGGCGGCCTCGCCAGACACGCCAAGCTCGGCGAATCGCAGCGGCCCCTGGCATCCGCCCTGTCCTCGATGGACGAACCACACCCATGGGAACTCGTCGAGGTGTCCCTTGTCGCACGCGACGAGGAAGCGGGCCGGATTGACGGTCGGGGGCCTTGTCAGGCTCCGCGCGCAGTTCTGGTGGACGTAGCGCGTCTTGTCCGGCCGATAGGGTTCGGCCTTTAGCGCGAACAACCCTGACGCGAGCGGCGCGAGCAGTCGGCACGCGGGACACACGACCCAGCGGGGGAACGAGGCGACCGGGACTCCGATCAGCACGCTCTCGTCGAAGGGACCAGCCTGGAATGGCGAGTCCGGAGGCAGCGGCGGCGACAGGAGGCGCTGCACCTGCTCGCCAACCTGCTTCTGTACGGCGGCCAGCAACCGCGGCTCGTTGATCTCCACGCAGTACGCCGGATCCCAGTCGTTGAGCCCCATCACCATGACGGAGAGGCTCGGGAGATCGACCACGGAGCCGACGCCGAACGTGAGGAGGATCTGGCTCGGGCGAAGCTCGCCCACCCGATACCGAGGCCGATGGATGGTCACGGCTCGGTCTTCTCGTCGTCGTCACCGGCGGGAACAACCGGAACCGCCGTGGTTTCGTCGTCCAGTCCGCGATCGTCGAGGACCAACCCGACCTCGGGCTCGACGTCGCGGAGCGAGTTGAGGCACGTGAAGTCGTGCCACGGCTCGCGCCCGGGCCGACGGAGCAGGCCGACGGTCAGCCCGTCTCTCGTGTCTCGATACCCGAGACGGCGGCCGCCGGTGCCCCGCTGGGCTTCGGCGTGCCATTCGTCCAGCCGCTTCTCGAGCTCCGCACGGACGAGCTGCTCGACGGCCGCCCCTTGGCCAACGAGGTGCGCCCGGCGGGCGATGTGCTCGACCGCGGCCCGCACGTACGGGTGATCGAGCGTGATCCGTCCCGCTCGGAGGTTCTCGTTGAACTCCATGCCCATGAGCCGAATGCAGGAGACGAGGAGCGCCGTGAGGCCCCGGTCGATCGCGCGCGGCGCGAAGGGCGTGACTGACAGCGCCTCGACATGCTTGTAGAACGTGGCGTGGTAGTGCTCGAAACGCTCGTAGTGCGAGAAGTCGCGCGGGCGCACCCAGTTGAGCACTGTGCAAACGAGCCCGGGCGCCGCGCGCCCGACGCGGCTGGTGGCCTGGATGTACTCCGCGGTAGTCTTCGGCTGGCCCGCGACCACCATGAGGCCGAGGCGCCGGACGTCCACGCCCACGGAAAGCATGTTCGTTGCCAGGAGCACGTCGAGCGGCTTGCGGGGCAGGCCCTCTCGCTGCCCCGTCTTGAGCATCGCGCGGCACTTGGTCTCGAGCGCCGGGTCGAACGGCGCCTCCAGCGCGTCCAGCACCTGTGGGATGTCCGTCCCGCCTTTGCGCGACGTCAGCTCGTCCACCGTGTCGTAGAAGATCGCGCGGACGGCGAGACCAAGCCGATCGGCTTTCGCGAGCCGGGTGCGGACATCATCGTCGACCAGCCGGCGCATGCCGCCCAGTTCGCGCATCGCATTGAAGTAGCCGACGAGCGTCATCCACGGGTCGGCGGCCCGCCCGTACTTTTCGTAGAGCTGCTGGCTGGCGGCGAGGAACGCGACGTACGTCCGGATGAGCACGGCCTTGAGGCGACGCCCGGGCGCGCAGATGCCGAGATAACGCCGACCGGGATGGTCGGGGCTCGGCGTGCGCTGGAGCGCGAAGAAGTTATCCTCTACGTCGAGCCCGTGCGGTGGGAACACGCGCACGCGACGGACGAACAAGGCGTGGACCTGGTCGGGCGCCCGGCGAATCGTTGCCGTCGAGGCAATGACCTTGGGACGCACGGGCTTGCCATCCACCTCCCACGTCATGAGTCGGTCTACCGCCGTCTCGTACAGCCCGACCAGCGTGCCGAGCGGCCCGCTGATGAGATGGAGCTCGTCCTGGATGATCAGGTCGGGCGGCCGTACCGGGTTGGCCGGTTCCGTTCTCGCCGCTGGGAGCGTCCCACGCGCAGGATGACTGTCGCTATCTTCGATCTCCGGCGAGCGGAACCCGTGACGCGGGCATCGCCCATCGACCTGGCCGAACAGCATCTGCGTGGCGCCGTTCCACGGCATCTGCGCGAACTTGTCCACGGTGGCCACGAGCATCGCCGGGAGGAGCCGGTAGATCTCCTCGTCGACGACCACGACCGGAAGTCCTTCACCTGGCGCCTGCCGCTCGCTGAACAGGCATCGACCGAGCCTGTCGCCGCAGTAGGTGATCGTGCGCCCGCGCCCGCCCGTGCGTGTCTCTACTCGGATGTGCTGACCCGGCTCGATGCGTGCCCCGCACCACGGGCAGTTGGTGAGCTGCGCCGGCGAGCCAACGCCACCGGCGATCGTCGCGCGGTGAAAGTGCCCGTGCGCCTGCCGGACCGCCTCGGCGCTCTGCTCCGTAGTGTTCGGCGTGGCCCGTTGTCCTACCCAGAGGCCGATGCGAAAGGGCGTCTTGTCCCACCGCGCATCGCCCGCTTCCAACGCCTCGCGGCGGATCGCCTCACACGCGCACAGGAGCGTCGCCGCGCGCTGGAATTGTTGGAGGGTGAGGAGACGGAGCGTGTAACGCATGAGCACGGCGACTCCGGGCTCGCCCTCGCGCCCGGCCACCGCGCCCTGGAGCCGTCGTAGTGCCATCGTGTATGCCGCGAGCCCGAGGTAGGCCTCGGTCTTGCCGCCGCCCGTCGGAAACCAGAGGAGGTCGGCGGTCGCCTGCTGCTCGTCGGCCCGTTCGGGGTGGTGGAGGTCGGTGAGCGCCGGGAGGTTGAGCAGGATGAAGGCGAGCTGGAACGGATACCAGCTCCTGTTTTCGGCCACGTCCAGCGCCTCCAGCGCGACGTCCTCGCCGCGTCGAACCTTCTCAGCGAAGAGCGAGTGGATGCGCTGTCGCCACATGGCTCTGTTGAGGAATCGGAAGGCCTCGGCAGCTGGGGCGCTCGTTCCGAGCAACGACACTCCGGCCTCGATGCGCTCGATGGCCTCTCTGCAGCGCTGGATGGCCACGTGGGCCGTATCCTGAAACTGGCCGAGGCCTGACTCCGCGTCGGTGATCCGCGCGGTTTGAGCCTGGATCCACTCCCGGTACGCGACAACGAGCGGCCCGAGCCTTGCCGCGAAGTCCGCTGGCGCTGTTTCTGCCAGCATCTTCATGTCGCGCACGAGGCCACAAAGGCCGGGAAGATCGGCTGACGAGGGAGCCGTCACCTGCGGCACCTCGCCCACGGGGACGACGCGCGTCGACAGACGCGCGGCGCGGTCGATGTCGCCCGGGGACCGATCGGCGTGCACGCTCACGCCGTGTCCGACGGCGAACTCGACATGTTTGCGATAGATCATCGCCATGGCCAGGTCCTCGGCGTCGGTGTGCGCCGGATCGAGGTTCTGCGGCCGCCTGAGGAAGGCGGGCGCCTTGTCGGGCGTGATCACGATCAGCTCCGGCTGGAAGAGCCATGCGCTGTCGCGCAATTGCTTGGGCTCCTCCTGCCCGTTGACGAGGAACAGCGTCACGATCCAGTCGTGCTGCTGGAGGCGGACAAGGCCCTGGACCGTGACCTCGGGAAACTCTGTCGTCACTGTCCATTTCAGCAGACCCGATTTGAGAGAGATCGGCGTCGACGTGCCTTCGATCGGCCGCCGCTTCCACACCCTCCTCGGGTTGCCGGCTTCGTTCTTGAGGACCGCGCTCTCGATGCGCTCGTAGCGGCCCCACCGCACGGCTAGCTGGATGGCAGTCGTTGAGCCGGCAACGCAGAATGTCATGCCGAAGGACGAGGGGAACATCGTCGTGGCCTGTGGTGCGTTGATGTCGACGCTGCCCTCCTCGACCGTTCCCTCGCCCCCGACTGCGAGATCGTCGAACGTCTCCGGGGCCAGCAGCTGACGGCGCGGCGCCAGCATGCCGACGAGGTAGCGGTCGCGGGGCGCATCCTCGATCTCCTCCTCCGGTCCGCCGGCCGGGCCGAGGAGGTCGCGGGTCACCGCCTCCTCGAGTTCGTCGCGGACTTGCCAGGAAGAGGGCGGCTGAAGAACAGCGTCGGCCATAGTGCGGAGAGTTTAGCCGAGAACGGTCACGGGCATCGGTCTCTTGGGGGATGTTCCCACGCCATGCGGTCGACATGGCCGGGGTGGGCAGCTCGAGACCCTGAAATCGCGTTGGAGTCTTCACACGAGGTCCTCCGTGTCGGCGTAGTCCGGGATGCCACTCGGTGCGCTCGGCTTCCGGCCCAACGGAAGGGGCTCAGGCGGGAGCAGGCCGACATCAGGACCTTCCTCTGGCGGGATTGATTAATCATAGGCCACGGCGAAGCGACGGAAGTGCTCTTCGGCCTACCCAGGTCTCGTCATCCCGCATGGCAGTTCCCCGTATCCAACCTCACTGTGACAAGGACGGTCACGCGCGGTCTCCCCGGTGGTCGCGATCGCAAGGGGGGCGCCTCACGGGCCTCCCTTCCAGTGCGCGCGGATGTACTCCGTGGCTTCCTTGATCCCGAGCGCCTGGGTCGCGTTGCCGGTCCGCACGTAGAAAGCCGTCTGACCGCCCTCCTTCTCTTTGAGGTAGACCGGGGTTAGGCTCGACTTCGCGCGGACGATGCAGACCTCCTTGCCGTTCGCCTCCTCGAACGAGATGGTGAGGTCCTGGAACACCGGCTTCCCGAGCGTCACCGAGATCAGATTGACGAGGAATTGTTGATACCCGTCGCGATTGGAGCGCTCACGGAGCGTCCTGTAGTCATGCTCAAGGCCGACCACCCTGCCGTGGTCGTCGACGCCGAGGACGAGCACGCCACCCCTGCCGTTGAGGAAGCCCGCAAGGGTCTTCGGGACCACCATCTCGAGAGCCGGGTTGTGCCGTTCCTGCTTCGAGTCCCAGCGCACCGCGGTCTTGAACTCGATCTCATCATTCTCGCCGTGCGCGAGCAGATCCCCGAGGCTCACCCCGAACGGCCGCGCGCCGGTCTGCCCGACCAGTTCGTTGATAGCGGCGGCGAGCGCGGCCCGCCTGTACTCAAGAAACTCGCGAAACGCGTCGAGCTTCCAGAGCCGCGGATCGAGGGGGATGCAATGTGCGCGCAGGGCCTCCTCCCCCTGCTCCTCGACCACCTCGGCCAGGTACTTCTCCGGCAGCGTCGAGGCGATCTTGCGGTTCGTCGCTCCGGAGACGAACGCCATATTGGCGATCTCGTGGATCTCCTCCGAGGGGTAGTCAGCCTTCTTCAGGTGCGACTTCGGGAAGATGTGGTGGTACTCGATGAAGTGCTGGCGTCCCTGGTGAGTCAAGGAAAGGCCGAGGCGAGTGCGCCAGTCCTTGGCACCGCGTTCCTTGAGAGCCAAGTACGCCATCGGGAAGAGACCGGCGCGTTCCCCGCGCCCGGCGAGGTCCGCCGGCTCGATCTCGAACCGCCCCACTTGCTGGCGGAGCAATTCGAGCAAGGCCGCCGGGCCACCAGCTCGGCGAATCGCACTGAGGTCGGCGTCCAGCAAGGATTCCGATGACCCTCTCGAGTAGTGGCCGCGCGCGTTGGCGATATAAAGCCACCGCCGGAGTTCACCTTCCTCGTCGGCGACGAGGCGATAGTTCTTTGCGTGTGCGTAGTACGCTAGCGCGATGAAGAAGAACGGGGACGAAAGGAGGCTCTCGTCTTCGATCCCTGCATTGCTCCGCAGGAAATTGACGGCAAACCGCATGCCGTTCTTCGCATGCTCCCAGGCCGTCTGGAGCCGGCTGACCGGGATCGTGCTCGCAGTCTTGAACCGCGACTGTCCCGTCGCGCAGACCACGAGTGCGCGAACGATCAGCCCCAGGTCCAGCGTGAACCACTTCTCCTCGCATTCCTCCTGGAACCCCTCGAAGAGCTTGAGCGAGTCCTGCCATCGAGACGTGATCTGGGCCAGGGCGAGGTCGGAGCCGCGGAGCTTCACGCCGAGCGAGTTCACCCGGACGAAGATCTCGGCGACTTCCTCGTAGGAGAGGTCCTTGTCGAGCAGGTGCATGACGTAGGGGTAGTCCCGGATCTTCCGCACCCGCTGGAGGCGACGTGTGTACTTGTCATAGAGCGGGTCATCCAGGGACTTCACGAGGCTCCTGAGGATCTGCCCGTCGGACACGCCCGGGTTGAAGACGTCGGAGACCCGCACCCAGTGCGGATCGGCCAGGAGCGCGCGGCTCGCCACGACGAACGTCAGCTTCTTGAGCCGTTCCTGGACTGTGGGGGCGTCGTCCTCGTCGTCGACCTCGGGCTCCTCGTCCTCGCGGCCAGCCGCGTCGTCCTCGACCTCCGTGACCTCCACTGGCGGCCCTTCGGGATGCTCGAGGTTGAAGAGGATCTCGATGGGTCTCTTGCGGTTTCGCACGACGATCGGCTTTCCCTCGAGCACCGCGGCCAGCGACGTCAGCCGCTGCTGGCCGTCGAGCAGGAGCTTGTGGCCCTTGAAGGGACTCTGCCCCTGCTCGACGGCGACGTCGCGGCTCGGCATTTCCCGCTCGGTTTCCCAGACGAGGATCGTGCCGGAGGGATAACCCCGGTAGAGCGAGTCCAGTAGATCCCGCACGCGGGTGGCCCGCCACACGTACCGCCGCTGCATCTCCGGTAGCCGCAGCTCCCCGCCCGTGATCATGTCCACCAATTTCCCGACGGTCGTGTCGATCTTTGGCATATGGCCCCTCGGCTATTCGTTGTCCCGGTCCAGTTCGAACAGCGCGTCCCCATCGGCCTGATCGTTCCGGCGACTGCGGCTCTTCTTGGCATGAAGGCCACGGCGGAGCTCGTCGGCATAGCGGGCGTGGTTAAGGTGGAGGAGGCGGGCCAGGACTTCCTGGCGGGCGGGCTCACTGATGGTGAAGCGGAGGCCTTGCTTCGTCTCGTGGAAGCCGTGCCCGAGATCGAGGCTGGTCCAGCCGTAGGCGGCAGCGACGCCGCGGTCCACGTCGGCGTGGAGGCTGCGCAACCGAAGTATGTCGACTCCCGATTCGGTTGCATCATTGAAACGGCGATAGACAGCTGTTAGTCCTTCCCCTCGAGTGCGCATCACGTTCTGCCGGTACTCATGATAGGACTTACCAGCTGCCTCGAGATCCAGCGTCCGTTCCGGAAATGGAAACGTGTCGAAGCAATCGGTCGTTGTGTATCGAAAATCGCCTTTCAGAGTTGAGCCGTAGCGCCGCGCCCATGTTAGATGAATCGAGCTCTGGACAACGGCGAACTCGCCGTATCCGTCGAGAGACATGACGTTCACGGCGTGCGAGAGGATAAGAGGGCGTTCCGGACCTATTCGTAGACCAACAAATGCAACAGTGTCGCTGGTGGCCGCGACAATCCACGCGACGCCAAGCGTACGGAGGCGTTCATAGAGGGCGAGACGAGGACGTTGGAACTGCCACCAGACGCGCCTCATCCTGCTTTCCGGGGCGGACTGTCGCTGGGGTCTAACTCGTTCGTCAACAATTCTCCAGGCCAAGGGGTATTGCTTCGCTTGCTCCGCTGTCATACCTGTGAAGTCAATGACATATCGTGAGGGTGCACATTCGGGATGCTCGTTAACCTCGCGGCCGATCAGGAACGGCTTCACGACGCGTGAGTACTCTGGCGCAGCCGAAAGGAGCGTGAGGGCCTCGTCGTCGGCGACAATGAACCCTTCGCCGTAAACCTTAGTTCCCGTGTATGACTTCGCTTTGCTTGCGAGAAGGGTGTGAGGTTCGGGCCCTTCCTGTGCTGCATCGAGCGATGAGTTGATCGAGGCGGTGACTACGCCATCCAGAACATAGGCCCCACGCCAGGAGCCGTTATAGTAGTGGACTTGGCACACATGAACCGAGGCGCCGCCTAGCCACGGCTGGGACTTCACAGCACGGTAGATCGAAAACCCACAGCTCAACAGGTAGGCAGGTCCAGAGAGGCGAGAATCAGTTTCTGAGGTCGTGTTGGAGCCGACAAACCCCATCGCGCCCTTTGGTGGACAAAGCTGAGCGCCTCTCAGCATGAATAC
Organism: Candidatus Rokuibacteriota bacterium; assembly: GCA_050731715.1. GTDB lineage: Bacteria > Methylomirabilota > Methylomirabilia > Rokubacteriales > CSP1-6 > 40CM-4-69-5. Next base: position 16,399 of record JBOHPM010000001.1, on the reverse strand, counting down.
GACACAGAGATCGGCACGCCCGTGGAGGTGCGGCCAGACCAAATTGAGATAAGCACGGTAACTGGGACCTAGGAAGGTACTTATGGAGGTTCCGGTAAGGAACGGCGGGTTGCCGACGATTGCATCGAAGCCACAGCGCTCGTTCCTCGTCGCGTCGAAAATCTCGGGGAACTCCAGCGCCCAGTGAAAGGGTACCGGTGAAGCACTACCGGCTATGCCGAGCATCGTTCGCGCGCGCTCGCGAAGAGCAAGCAGTTGCGTCTCGCGCTCGGTAGTCGGTGTCGCCGGCGAGAGAGTCTTGCGGACCAACTCCCCGATCTCATCGAGTCGTTCGTCGAGAGCGCTGGCTTTCTTCCCCGCCGTTGAGAGCCCGGCACCAACGATCAGGTCACCGATCAGCCTGACGACACCGAGGGCAGCCTCCGCCTCGCGCAAGAGACGCGCCTTCTCTTCGGCATCGACGACAGTTTCGACCGTGAACGACTCGAGTTGGCGGCGCTTTTCGACCGCCGTGCGGAGGGCTGGCGCGCAGAGCGCGGCCCAAAATGGAAGCTGACGGCCTTTTTGAGGGTCCAGGTGCGCCCATTCGATCTGCTCGGCGCTGGTGACGCCCAGCAAAGAGTCGCCGGACTTGAGCGCGTGGTCGAGGAACGTGAACGGCCGGTCCTTCTGGAGCGTAACAAGCCAGAGCGAGAGCTTGGCCATCTCCACGGCCATGGGGTTCTTGTCCACGCCGTAGAGGCAGCGGTCGGCAACGAGGCGGCGGCCGAGCGCCAGCCGCTCCTCTGTGTCCTTCGGGATGAGCCGCTCCTCCGCCGCCCCTGTCGCGACCGCGCCCTCCGGGGTGATGCCAGGCGCGCCCGGATGCTGGCGCTCGGTTTCCTCCCAAGCCTCGACCAGACGTTCCGAGAGAAATCGGCACACCTGAACGAGAAAGGCGCCCGAGCCCATCGCCATGTCGCAGACGCGAAGGGCAAAGAGGTCGCGCGCGGGCCGCAGGCGCCACTCCTCACGCCGCCACCCCTCGGCGGGGCCCTCGTATACGAGAGGTTCCAGCGTGTAGCGGACGATCGGCTCGGTGAGACTCCGCGGGGTGTAGTGGGTGCCCGTGGTGCGCCGGTCGCTGCCGCGCGTGACGTACACGCTGCCCGGCGGGATCACCACTGGATAGCCGCGCGTGTCCTCGCGCACGAGGCCGGCGAACGGCCGCACGCGGCGCTCCAGACGTTCGTCGTTATCGCAGGCAACGAGCAGGCGATGGACATCCTCACCAACCGGCTCGTAGGCCAGTGCCCGGCGGATCGTCGTCGGCTGACGCCCGGTCTCTTCAGACAGGAACTCAACGAGCCGGGCCTCGCCATCCGCGCGCAATCGTTCCAGCGAATCGAGCGGGACCTCGGCCTCGCCCTCACGCGTGCCGACGAGGCCGATCACGGGGGTGGGGGCGCGGGCGGCGGTGTGGTCGAGGAGCCCCTCATAGACGTGGCCGATCTGCTCGATGTCGAGCGCGCGGAAGCTGAGGCGCCGGGCCTCGGCGGGGCCGCCGCCGGGGAGGCGTACCTCCAGCATCTGGAGGGCCTCGAGGAGGTGAAGCACCGTGCGGTTGTTCACGGGGAGGGGAGCGGCTGCCGTCGTCCGCCACGACGTTCCCTCGCCGCGCCCCTCGAGGAACGGGAAGCGGTCGGGGTCGAAGAGCGAGCCGCCGTAGGCGGGGAGCGTCAGCCGGTCGTGACGCATGCCGCTGTGAACCGTACGGAACGTGGCGAGCAGCCGGCACCACGCGTCGATGCGCTGCTCCAGCACCTCCTCGCCGTGCCGGTCGGCCGTCTCGCGCAGCTGTGCGCGGAGCGTGGAAATCGCGTAGTGCTGGTCGTAGAGCGGATCGCCCAACAGGAGCAAGCCGCGCTCCTCTGCGGCGAAGAGGAAGACGAGCCGCATCATAGCCGTCACCGCAGCTTCGTACAGGCGGGCGTCTGGCACGTCGCGCAACAGGGCGCGGCCGTGATCGCGGTCGGCACGGTCGAGGGCGGCCACGAGCAGTTCGACGGCACGCCGCACTTGCAAGCCGAGCTGATCCGTGACCTCCTGCTGGTCCGCGGCGCTCTCGGCGAGCAGCGCCTCCAAAGTCTCGCTCTCGGCGACGGAGAAGAACCGGTGGGCGCCGAGCAGGCTCCGGAAGGCCCGGAGCGTGAGCGGCTCCTCGAGCCAGAGTGCGGCGTACCACGAGGCGAAGCCCGCGGGCTCGCCGGGGCGGACCGAGACGAGCATCCAGTGCTCGCCGTTCGTTACTAGGCCGAGCCGCGTGTCGGTTCCTCGCAGCAGTTCGACCATTCGCGTTTCGGGCGAGACCTTCCAGCGGGATGCCGCGACAGCACGGCGGAGGTCTTGCCTGGCGGGGTAGACCTGAACGAGGAGGCGGGGTCTCCCGGCGCCAGGTGTCCCATCGGGGTTCACGACGACGAGATCGGGTGCAAGGACCTCCCCGTGCTCGGCGACCATCACGCGGAGGCCCGCCGGCATGCGGGGACCCTCGGCTAATACCTCGGTGGGAAGCCCGAGAGTTTCCGTCAGGACGAAGCGAACCCACGCAGTGTGAAAGGCCGGATCAGGATGCCGCTCCTGGCTCTCCTCCCACTCCTCGTGCGCGAGGCGGAGGCTCCGCGTGTGGTCCGCATCCGCCTTGTCGAGCTCCTGCGGGAACGCGCGCAAGAGCACCGGCATCGAGAGGAAGGGCCCGGAGGTCTCGACCAGCGACAGCCACTCGACGTGGTGGCGGGCGACGGACACGCTCAACCCCTGGCGAACCGCTCGGGCACGAGGAACGTCACGGCCACCGGGAAGAGCCGGGGCTCCGGGCGCGCGAAGCGCGCGCGGATAGCTTCGGTCTCCTCCGCGATCTCTGCTGGGATGCGCTCGGCGCGGGCGCGGAGGCTCGCGAGGTTCCGGTCGAGCTGATCGCGCTCGGCGGACGAGAACAGTTCCAGCTGCTCAACGGACGGGGCCTCGATCTCGGCGAGGATGCTCTGACGCAGCTCGGTGAGCACGGCAGTGATCGTCTGGATTTCCTGCTCAGCCCGGTCGGCGAGGGCCTTCTGGAGGCCGTCAGTGCGGTCGCGCATGCGGGCCTCCAAGGCGGCGACGAGCGCATCGGCATGACGTGGCCAGAGATCGAGAAGACGCTGCTTGACCGCCTCGGCCGGCTCTGTATCGCCTGCGGCGGCGAGGGCCGAGGCCACCTCGCCGACGTTCATCCGAGCGAAGCGCCCCTCGCGGAGGCGACCGCCGGTGGTAATCACCTCCTCGTGCAGCCGCTGGCTGTCGCCTCCGACCACGACGAGGCGCGCGTGGCCGATCATGGCCGGAGTGTCGAGAGCGGTGTCGGGCACGACGCGCGCCGTCGCGCGGTGCAGGCGCTTGCGGCGGTGACTTGCCCACACCTCGCCGCGCAGGAGGCGCAGGCACATCTGGACGAGCCGGTGGTTCAGGTGGGCAAGCACGACGTCGTCCCTGTCGCCGGCGATCGCGTGGTCGAAAGTGATCGGTCGAACCACGCCGGTGTGAGGGTGCTGGAGCCCCTCGGAGCAAAGCGCCCACGTCCCGCCGAGCGCCGGGAGGTGGAACACGGGGCAGCGGGTGCGCTGCGCCGTGGGATCGGGCCAGACGCCCGGCAGCGTGGCCTCCCGGAGGGGTGGCTGGCCGGCGAGCGCCAGCGCGATCTCGACAACGGCCTGGACGTTGTCCGGCGAGAGCCGTAGCTCGCGGCGAGTTTCTTGTAGTTGCTCGAGGTGCTCGGCGATTTGTTCACGCAGCCGCCGCTCGAACCGAAGCATGGCACGAACGGGTTCGGCGCGGCGCTCAGCCCCCTCGGTATCGAGACGCTGGCGACGACCGAGCATCGCCTCTTCCACCTGCTGGGCGATGACAGGCCCCACCGTGCCAAGGTCCTGCCGAATGCGGTCGATCTTGATGGTGGCCCGTGCGAGGAACTCCAGGTCGCCCTCGAGCTGGCCCGTCGGAAGCGCGTCGCCCTCTGCCCGCTCGCGGTAGCCCTTACCGACGAAGTGGTAAACCAGCACGCATTCCGCGCGTTGGCCGTGGCGGTCGATTCGCCCGTTGCGCTGCTCCATCCGGTTCGGGTTCCACGGGATCTCGTAGTGAACGAGGCGGGAGCAGTAACGCTGGAGGTCGATGCCTTCGGAGGCCGCATCGGTGGCAAGCAGGATACGCACGGGCGAGGTAGCTGGGTCGGCCTGGAACGCAGCCTTGACGGTTTCGCGGGTCTTGTCGTCCATGCCGCCGTAGAGCGTCAGCAAGCGGTCGTTGCCAGCGAGGCCCTCCATCGCCAGGCGCTCGTGAAGCCAGCTCTGGGTTGCCCGGTACTCCGTGAAGATGATCACGCGCTCGTGCGACCACGTGCCGGCAGGGCGGAGCGTGGCGTTGAGCCAGCGGATCAGCTCGTGTGCCTTGGAGTCGGGACGGCCTACAGCAGTCGCCGCCGCCTCGCGCATGCTCTGAAGGAGATCGCGTTCCTCTCCGCTCAGGTCGGAGAAGAGCCGCGAGGCACCGTCAACCGCCTCGTCGACAGCATCATCGGCCGCGCTGTCGTCGCCATACTCCTCGTCGACCTTGTCCACGATGCGCCGGAGGACGCCGAGCGTCGGTGTTTCGAGTGCACTCCGGCGCCGACGGGCGGCCGTTATCGACTGCTCATGCTGCGAGAGCGTCTTCTGGAATGCCGCAGGCGAGGAGAAAAGTCGTTTCTTGAGAAGCAGCAGGACGAATTCCGAGGCGAAGCGCTCGACGTGATCACGCGCCCGCTCTTGCCGCAGCATGCTGTAGCGCTGGAGTGCAGCATGCACGGCCCGCTCGGCATCGGTGTAGTCGACCTCGATCGGCTCGATGACGCGACCCGGGAAGCGGGGTGTGCCATCCCAGCGCGGGGGAAGCTCTGACTTCAGGCGGCGAACCATGACCGCGTTGAGCTGCTGCCGATCCGGCTTCACGCTGCGGGCGAAGCGCTGGTTGTCGAGCAGCTCGAGGAGCGCCGTGAAGCTTTCGAGGTAGCCGTTGTGGGGCGTCGCGCTGACGAAAAGCTTGTGCTCCGCGTGTGGGGCGATCGTCCGGATCGCATGCGTTCGCAGCGAGTCGGTGGCATACCGTCCACGTCCTGACGGTGCGACGTTGTGCGCCTCGTCCACGACGAGGAAGTCGAAGCGCCGCGGGTAGGCCGGCTGGCCAGGGGCCGGCAGCGCCTCGCGCAGGAGGCGCAAGGGGCGCTCCCGTTTGACGAAGTCGAGGGAGGCAATCAGCCGGGGGAAGTGCGTCCACGGATTCGCATGCAGGCCGCGCTGGCGGCGGAGCTGCTTGAGCAGATCGGCATCCACGATGCGGAAGTCGAGCCCGAACTTCTCTCGCATCTCGGTTTGCCACTTGATCTGGAGCGACGCCGGGCAGACGATCAGCACCCGCCGCGCCCGATGACGGACGATCAGCTCCTGGATGACGAGTCCGGCCTCGATCGTCTTGCCGAGCCCGACATCGTCGGCGATGAGGAGGTTCACGCGCGGCATCTGGATCGCACGGACGACGGGGTCGAGCTGATAGTCCTCGATCTCGATGCCGCTCCGGAACGGCGCCTGGAGCGTCCGGACGTCGGCGGTCGAGCTGGCGCCCCACCGCACGGCATCGAGGAACGCGTCGAGGCGGTGGGAGGTGTCGAACCCGGTGGGCTCGGGCAGGGAGACGCGTTCGTGGACACGCGCGCCGGGCTCAAGCTCCCAGATAAACTGCAGTTCCTCGCCCAGACCGTCGTCCTCGACGGAGGCGAGGGAGACTAGGTGGTGGTGACCGTTGGCGCTGGGGGGTTCGAGAGGAGAGGGCATGAGCGTACTGGCACGGACGTCGGTGACGATCCAACGCCGCTGGCGGACCTCGGCGAGCTGGCCGAGCTCGGGCAGAGCGGTATCGTCTGCCGGCATCAAACTCGTGTTGTCATTGGGAAAGCTCCGTCTCCCCACTCAGAGAGTGACCAAAGTGATACATCGGGACGGAGAGAGGATCAACTACGGGTTGCCGGCGGGCGGAAGGACGGTCATCCCGACCGTCGCCCAAACGTCACCGTCGCTTGGCGCCCCCCGGGAGTGGCGGCGCATCTGGCTGACCTACCTCGGGCGCAAAGCCGCGTAGGCGCCGTAGGCGCTCGGCGCCGCGCCGCCGCTTGGCGGCGGAGCCTTCGCCGTGCAAGAGAACTGTGCGGCTCAGGCTCCGGTGAGGCTCGCGCGCGTCAACCGAGAATGCGAAGCACCTCGCCCACTGTCATGTGAGCATCGGTGCGAATCCGTTCGTATTCCTCAGCGCTCCCCGAGCCCACGAACACTGCGACCCATGTGGGGCCCTCGGCATCGCGGGCGCGGAATTTCTCGGAGATCATGGTGAGACCTCGGCGCACTGCCTCCTCGTCTCGACACCGGCGAAGCGCCTCGGCAACATCGGGGGGTCCTCCGCGGTAGTGGGCGCAGAGCGCCCAGATATCGTAAGCATCCTTCTCGGCGTAACGCTCACCGATGGCGATGCCCTTGAGGGCGAGACTTCCCACGACGTCGGCGACTTTCACACGGACGCGCGTCTGGGCGCCGTCGGGGAGCTGGGCGTCGAACTCGTACCAGAACCAATGCCTGAGGGCGACGTCGGCGCCCTCAAGCGTCCGCGCCTGGAGATCGTGTTGGATCTCGCGGTGGCGGTGTGAGCGACCCTGTCCCGCGAGAGGCCTCGGCGTCAGGAAGTCCACGCGGATCAGATGCGGCCGACCGTTCAGCGGGGAGGCGACGATCTTCTGGAACTGAAAGCGGGAATCCTTGACGGGCTCGTAAGCGCGGCCGAGCAGCGATTCCACGATGGTCGCGTAGCGGTCGGCGTCGACGATTGCGGGATCCACCACGAAGTCGATGTCGATCGACCCGACGTGGGCAAATCCCGTCTGGAACGCGTCGCCCTGAAATGCATCAGCCTGGAAGGCGCCCTGCTCCCCGAACTGCTCGAGGATCAGATACGGCGCCCAGCCGCCAATCAGCACGAGAGCGTCGCGGTAGGCGCCGAGCGCGGTCATGATCTCCGCCAAGCCGAGGCGAGAGGCGGCGGTGGCATCGTCTTCGTAGTCGCCGGCCGTCCTGGGTTTGGGCGTCACGCGCCTAATACCCCATCTTCTGGCGGCGAAGCTCTTCGGCGGCCTCGCGGCCACGCCCAGGGTAGTGGAGCAGGTCGAGAAAGAGCTGGGTGTTGCAGACCACCGGAACGCCGTCGATCGTCTGGATTCTGTAGAAGACGCCTTCGTCGTTTGGCGTGAGGAGGTGAACATTGCCGCCAGCTTCTGTCGGGCGGAGATCAAGAGACTTCACGAGACGATCGATGTCGTCCAAGACGTACGCGTGGACGTCAGTGTAGCGGACGAAAGGGGCCACAAGCGCAGCGCCCGCGTGGACCGTAAGCGCCAGCGATACGCGCTGGGCAGTGGTCTGGGCGGCGAGCTTGGCGGCCAGCTCCCGAGGACTTCGGACGAAGCTGTAGAAGGTCTGGCGGCGGTGCTGGTCGAGCCGATAGTTCTCGGTCCAGAGATCCAGGAGCGGCGCCGGCTTTTCGAGCCTGATGGCGCCACGCCGCTTGTCGACGAAGGCCTTCTCCTCTAGCGCGTTGATGACGAGGTGGGCGGTCCTCACGCTGATCGCGGCTTCAGTTGCGAGCCGCGCCAGTGTCCACTCCTGGTCGGGGTTCTCGAGCAGGACGCGGAGGATGCGGGACGACTTGGGGGAGAAGAGGCGTCGGAGCCGCGCCTTGGCGCGCGGCGGGTGTTCACCGCTTCGCCGGTCCACAAGGACGCCGTCGAACTTGAGGAAGGCGTTGCCCGTCAGATCCAGGTAACCGACGCCGGCCTCGCGGCAGAGCCGCTGTCCCTCGGGCCCGATGTAGGGCGCGGCGACAACGGGGTAGCCCAGGGGGGACCTCTTGGATGCCAGCGTGAGGACGGTGATCGCCTGGGCGAGGTACCTGGGTTCGCCGACGGACTTGCACTCGACGAGGAGCCGCCGCGCGGTGCTGCCCGACCGGACCGTGAACGTCAGATCCCAGGTCGCCTGCCTTCCGGTGCGTTCCTGGGCGACCCTGAAAGCGGGTAGTACCTCGCGCAGGGCGCCCAGGACGCTAGTTTCGAGGGCGCTGCCCTTCTTGAGTTTTACTGTATATGCCATTTTTACCGTACGGGTAAAATAGGCTCTCCGAGCCCCCTTTGTCAACCATCCCTGGGAGTCGACCCCTTACCCGCGGCCAGCCCGACAACTCGCATCAGAGCCTCCAAGCCAGCGCTTTTGATCCTGCTCGGTGCCCCATATCCGCGGCGACGGCCGGCCCAAGCCTTGGTAGCGCCATGAGAAGAATTATGCCATAATCCGTTACCCAGAGAGGAGGTGGCGCAAGTGCCCTTGGACAAGGAGGAGTTGGGCCGTCGTTTGAAGAGCGCCAGGGAAGCGGTGGGGCTCGCCCAGCAGGACGTCGCCGATCAGCTTGGCATCTCGCGCGGCGCCCTCGCGCATTTCGAAGCCGGCGCCAAGGCGCCGAACAGCCTCCACCTCGTGCGGCTCGCCGAGATCTATCGGCGCGAGCTTGGTGAACTGCTGGCAGAAGAGTTCGACGAGGCCCAGCGCGATCCCCTTACGGCACTGTTCCGGGCGGACCCCCAGCTCGCGGGCGACCGTGAGCGGGCCGGTGCCGTCGCCGAGTGCGTCAAGCTCTGCCGGGAGTACACGAACCTGGAGACGCTCCTCGGCATCGACCAGGACCGCGTCTACGATGTCAACTACAACACCCCACTCATGCGCACGCGCTGGGACGCCATCCGGCAGGGCGAGCGGTTGGCCGAGCTCGAGCGGGCGCGCCTTCGCCTGGGCGAAGATCCCCTGACGAACCTCGCCGAGCTCCTCGAGGCGCAGGGCGTCCGGTTCATCGAGATGTCGTTGTCCGAGACGATCTCCGGCCTGTTCCTGAGCGACACCCGGTACGGCCCGTCGATCATCGTGAACGAGGATCACCCGCCGCGGCGCCGGCTGTTCTCGTGCGCGCACGAGTACTGCCATGTCCTCGTCGACCACGACCGCGGAGGGCTCGTGAGCCGGGCCGAAAACCGCGAGGAGCTGCCCGAGGTACGGGCCAATGCCTTTGCCGCGGCCTTTCTGATGCCCGAGGGGGGCGTCCGCGCCTTCGTCCGGCGGCTGGGCAAGGGCGAGCAGAGCCGGAGCCAGCTCCGGGCGTACGACGAGACCGCCGTGGTGGAGGGGCAGCGGCGCCGCGAGGCCCACTCGCAGGACATCCAGGTCTACGACGTCGCCCACCTCGCCCACCACTTCAGCGTGAGCTACGAGACGGCACTCTACCGGCTGCTGAATCTCAAGCTCGTTACCGAGGAGGAGCGGGGCGGGCTCGTCCAGCAGAAGGAGGCCGCCGCCAACGTCATGCGCTTCCTTGGGCCCGAGCCCGACGCGAAGGCGCCTGGGCACATGCCGTTCCGGCACCAGCTCGTGCTGCTCGCGGTTGAGGCGCTGCGCCGGGAGGTCATCAGCCGGGCGAAGCTGAGGGAGCTCTGCGATCTGGCGCAGGTTCAGTCGGGCGAGTTCAAGGCGCTGGTTGCGACAGTGAAGCAAGAGCCGGAGCCGGGACAGAGCGGGCGAGGGGCCCACGTCCCGCGTGCATGAGGGGTGGAACGAGGGGGCGATGGGCGCCTGCTGGTGGTCACCGACTCCAGCTTCCTCATCAACTTCCTCGTGCTGGACCGGATGGACATCCTGGGCGGGCTCCCGCAGTTCCGGTTCCACGTTGTCAACCACGTGAGCGCCGAGATCCAGTACGAGGACCAGCGTCGCCGACTTCGGGCCGCGATCGAGAGCGGCGTCGTGACGGAGATCGAGATTACCGAGTCGGGAGAGATCCTGCTGTACGACGAGTTTCGGCGATTTCTTGGAGATGGAGAGTCCGCGTCCCTTGCTCTCGCTGTCAGCCGGCGGTGGGTGATTGCCGCCGATGAGAAGGGGCGTTTCCGGCGGGAGCTGTTCGCGCGGCTTGGGGAGAACTACTTGCTGGACACTGTCGGCGCGCTGGTGACGGCGATCAGGGCCGGAGCGATCACCACGGCGCTGGCGGAGACGCTGCGCGTGCAACTCCGAGACAACCGCTTCGAGATGGATCCGCGACCGTTCGACGAGCTCATAAAGGAGGAGTGATTGGCCATGTCTGGCTTCCTGCCCGGGCCATACGGCCCACCTCTGGTGTACCGGTCGATCAGCGAGTGGCGGCAGCTCGCGCTCTCTGGGCAATTGCGCCCGGAGCACCAGCTCTATGACCCAGTTCGTGGTGTCTGGTTACGCGCGGGCGAACATCCTGAACTGCGACCGTACTTTCCCGCCCCACAGGTGAACTGGGGTGCCTTGCTCGGGCTCGGCACACTGGCGGCGCTAGCCATCGCAGCATCCGGTTCCACCGCGACTGAGACTCCGCGTGGGTTGGATGTCACCTCGCGGCCCGAGAGGCGCACGGGCAAGAAGCGCGTGTTCGTCAGCTTCGATTTCGACAACGACAAGGTCCTGAAGGACTTCATCATCGGCCAGGCTCGAAACCCGGACTCGCCGTTCGAGGTCATCGATAGCTCATTGAAGGAAGCGGCGCCGATGAAGGCCTGGGAGGACAAGGCCCGGGTGGCGATCAGCCGTTCCGATCTCGTTCTTGTCATGGTGGGCCGGTACACATACGGGGCGCCCGGCGTTCTGAAGGAGGTGCGGATGGCCCGCGAGGAAGGGATCACGATCGCGCAGATGATCGGATACCGGGATGGGACGTATACCCCCGTCCCCAACGCCGGGCGGCTCTATCAGTGGGACTGGGAAAACCTGAAGAAGCTGCTCGGCTAAAAGCGTGCACGCCGACGAGTACTCGTGCCTCGAGCACCTCAAGCTCGTCCAGGGCGTGATCAGCCGGATGGGTCAGAACTCCTTCGCCCTGAAAGGCTGGTCGGTCACGCTCGTGGCGGCGCTCATGGCGCTCGCTGTCAATACCCATCGGCGGTCGTACGCGCTGCTCGCGCTCTTCCCGAGCGCCATCTTCTGGGCCCTGGACGCCTACTACCTCTGGCAGGAACGACGGTTTCGGGCCGTCTACGACGAAGTGTGCGCCGGCACGAGGAAGACGTACTCGCTGGCCCCTCCGCACCTCTCTCGGCGGAAAAGATTGCGAGGCTGGCTCGGGACGCTTTTTCGTCCAACGGTTCTCTATCTTCACCTGGCGATCGCCGTCGTGATCGTCGCGATCATCATTACCCTCTCCCGGAGATGAGCCTATGGCCCGTCGAGTGTTCTTCTCGTTCCATTTCGAAAACGACATCTGGCGTGCCAACCAGGTGCGCAACGCGAACGTGGTCGCCGGCCCCGACGTGGCCGGGTTCTTCGACCATTCCGAGTACGAGGAGGCCAAGCGCAAGGGCGACGATGAGATCAAGCTGTTGATCCGAGCGAAGCTTCAGAATACTTCGGTCACCGTGGTCCTCATCGGACCTCAAACGGCCTACCGCCCGTACGTGCAGTACGAGATCGAGCAGTCGATAGCGCGGAGCAACGGCCTCCTCGGCATCTACATTCACCATCTGAAGGACCAGCGCGGAATGGCGGCTTCCCCGTTCCGCGGGCCGAAGCCGGCCGTGCCGCCTACCGTCGAGTTCCCCGCGTATGATTGGGACGGTGACCTGAAGCGATTCGCGCAGGCCATCGAGGAAACCGGCAAGCGGTCGGACAAACAGCGGAATCCTCCCTCGTCATCACGATTTGGTCCCTCCCCACCAGTGCGATTCCGAACATGAGATCCTCCGGCACCCGTCAACCGACAGCAGCGGCGGCGACGATCTTCCCCAGAGGCGTCCGCTAGAATGCCCAACGTGTGAGACCCGGAGGAGCATCGAGGAGGACACGTCGCGATCAGCCCGAGAGCAGTTCACCAGAGGTTGACACCGCGGCGTGATTGCGACGATATACTCGTGATACCGCTGGACGATCCGTTCGACTGCAACGCCGCGCGCGAAGCCGAGGAAGCACGATGACGAACGACGTCCGAGCAGCAATCCGAGAGAGGTACGGCACGGCGCTTCTGGCCTGCGAAGACCTCGCTGCTCTTGATCGGGACATCCGCGCCGCGCACCCCATCTCCGCGAAGGGCGGCGGTAGGCTGGCTGTCGTCTTCCTGCACGCGAAGGCTCGAAAGACGTTCGGCGCGATCTTACTTGTTGCACGCGAGGGCTACGGCGAGGACGCCATGATCCTGGCACGCAGCCTTACGAACCTCTGCATTGACCTTGCGTACCTCACGGCTGCGGACACTCCGGAGCGGGTCCGCGTATGGCTTGCGTCCGCGCGCATTCAGCTCCGCAGGTGGGCAACGTCGCTCGGACGAACCCTGCAAGCCGACACCGTTAACTGGGGCGAAGAAGAAGAGCTTGCCAAGAAGTGGTTGAACCTCGCCGACCGCGCTGCCAGGAGCGACACCCAGAACTTCTACAACCTGGCCTACCGGCATGGTTCGATCTATGAGCACTCCGACGCGGCGAGCTTCGAGTCCTTTCTGGCGGTCACCGCCCGGGGGTTCATTGCCAGCAGCGGTCCGAGTGACACGATGGTCTCCGAAGTGGTAACCATCGCGTCGACGGCCTTCGCCGACGTCGTTACCCGTTGGGCAGCGTTCTTCAAGATCGACTTGGGCGACGCTCGCGTCCGCATGGAGAACATCGTCAAGACGGCGCTCGCCAGCTTGCCGGACACCGATAAAGTGCCGCCGGTTGTCCTGCCGGGCGACGAGTTGGATGGGCCAGCCGAAGGATGACGATCTTGGCCTCGCACGCGGCGGGATCTATCCGCTACAGGGCCCGGACGATCGGCGTCACTCCGAGCGAGGCGACGGAATGCTCGCGTCTTGCAGGACTTGCACGCTTCGATCGTGCCAACGTGGGTAACTGGCGTTGTGGACAGCCGGTGGGCACCTTTTTTCTTGACGACCCCTAGATTCTGCGTGCTAGAGTCGCGTTCACCACAAGATATTGATGCGTGGTGACGGGTGGCGTTTCTCCTTACGCCGCTCGGTCGAGACGGCGGGATGGCCCGAGCTAGGCCGAAGGGCGTCTCCCTTGCAAGGAGAAGACGTGTTCCAGCACGTCCGCGCCGGTTCGAATCCGGCTCCCGCCTCTCAAGCCACCGCGCCGTCTCGACTCCGCGTCTTGATGGGGGGCGTCATCTGGCGATGGGGCCGGTCTTTAAAACCGGCTGACGGGGTTCGATCCCCCCGCCCTCCACCAAACCCTAGTTCAGTGTATCGACCCCCTATACCGGGGACCTCGATTTACCGACAATCCGCACGGAGCGTCAAGCCGAAACCCGCTACACAGCACATACACCATGTAGTGCAGTACGCTACGCGACTCCACAACCCGGCGTCAAGTTATTTGTGTGGCTACTACACTAAAAAGTGTAGCAGACGCACAATAGGAGAATGGTCGGACCCGTCGCCTTCATTCCGTCCCGCGTCAACCATCTTCTGACCGTCAAGGGACCCGGCTTCACGATGGGCGACTACATCGCTCAGGGATTCGCGCGCGGCTGGGTACAGCGCAAGACGCATGCGTCCCCACCGGGGCGACCTCATGATGCGGTCCGTCTCGCGCTCTGGCTCGAGGTTCGGGTCGAGTACCTTTTCGGTGCTGCGCCCGAATACGACAGCATGGAGACGTGGGAGGTCGCAGCACGGGCGAGTTTGGAGATTTTCTTGATGCGCCACCCCGAGGGTGCGGATGGCCGGCGCTATCGGGATCATTTCGAGCGTCACATCGAAGCCTACGGAGAACGGTCACCGAAGACCGTCGCGACGTGGGCGGGATGGTTTGACGCGTTTCAGCGGGGACGGGCACAAGAGCGATCAGATGCGGCAGCACTGGAGCGCGCAGCGCCAGGGGCGGGAAAACGCCGCCGCCCTCGGCGTTGACGACTGAAACGGTAGTTTCGTCGCTGCGGACGTTGCTCAGCGTAGGTCCGTCGCCAACCCACCACAACCCCAAGCAGAAAGCCCACCTTGAGTGCACAGCATGTTCTCATCTGGCCGCGTTCTCGAAGTCTGGCCCAGCGCTGTCCCCAAAGATGTCACCAATCGCCCGCCGGACGGCGCACCCGGCCGTGCTTTCGCGCACTGGCCTCGGGCCGGGGACGAGGGTATAAGCATCTGAGAGTGCAGCGCCTTTCAGGAAATCGCCCAGCGAACTTCTAATCCGAGGGTCCCAGGTTCGACTCCTGCCAGGCGCACCAGAAAATCAGATAGTTCCTCGACCGTCACCAGAGGTTACCTGGAGCCGAAGAGGGCCACCAGGAAGGCGTCGATCGCGCCGTTCAACATTTGTAGATCGTGGTCCACGCTGTCCACCGGGAAGCGGATGTACCCGCCGGCCTCCTTGCTTACCACCACGGCGTTGGTCGCGATCTTTCTCAGCCGCTCAAATCGCCAGTGCTCGATGGACTGGCGCTCGAACTCCTCGAGCATGGCCCCTGAGAAGAGGCGGTAGAGCGCGGGGTCTTCGCGGTGGAGGATTGCCCGAATCTCGTCGTCGGTCTTGCGGGATTCCTCTGTTTCGGCGACGATGTCGGTCGGTAAGAGCATCGATCGGTGTGCGGCGGCGTGGCGCGCGTCGGCCATCGCCGCGATCCAGTCGGCGATCGTCTGCCGCTCCAGAAAAGCGACCAACCCGGGCCGCTGCTCCCTGAGCGCCGTCAGCAACCTTTCGCTCTTGATGCCGCAGTCGCGGTCGCGGACCGTGAGGCCGAGAGTGTACTTCGCGATCATGGTGAGGTGCTCGAGCATCCCCCACAGGTGTAGATAGAAGTTTGTCATGAAGTACCCGAGGGGAGTGCTGAATCGTCGCCAGAGGCCCCGACGACTGAAGTGATCGAGCTGAAGTTCGTGGAAGCGCACCATGTCGCGCGAGTAGAGAATGAAAGGATAGCGATTGAGGATGACGTTGCGGAGCGCCTCGCGCGTGTCCTCGTTGAGCCGGCCCTGGACCGTCGAGAACCAGTTCGCGAGCCGGCGACCCTTCCAGTGCGTCCACTGGTAGTAGATGTCTGGCGTAAGAGAGCGCACCGGATTCAAGCCCGACCAGAAGACCGAGTGGCCGTGGGCGCAGACTTCGACCACGTCGAGAAGCTCGGCCGTAGGGATCAACCGGATGCGGTGGTGCTGGAGCAGGGGATAGCGCGTTCCGACCAGGGGCGCGGCGTCGGTGACAACACCGTCCGCACGGTTGGCAGTGGCGATCCCGAACAATCTCAGAGAGTGGTCGGTCTGATTTGCCGTCTCGAGACGAACGCGGTCCTCCTCGGCCATGTAGCGCGAAAGGCTGAGAGGGGCAGCGTCGGCAAGCGCGCCGACCGGCTCGAACAGGTCGCCCAGTTGGTCAGCATCAACACCCTCGGTGGATGGCATAAGAAGTCGCGCGGTGATAGCAGGACTGAGATCCCGCAGGTCCTCGATCAGGGCTCGTAGGCCGGAGTGCTCAGGCGCGGCGAGCTCGGGAGCGTAGACCGGGTCGACGATGAAGGTGAAGGTTCGGGTCGGAACGGTGCCCAGTCCGGCGGCGATCACGGGATCGAGCGCGGCTGTGTCCACGGCATCGGATCGAGGCTGTAGTCTCCGACTCGGTTGTCGCAGAATACCCGGCGCTCGCGCTCAAGCTCTTCCAACGCGACGACCAGCTCGGACGGGGGGATGTCGAGCATCCCGGCGATCCTTTCCGGAGAGAAGATGAGCGGTGCTGGATTCCGACTCTGAGCGCGCCGCATGGCCACGACGATGCGACCCTTCAGTTCGTCGCGCTTTCGGCGGGCGCGCCCCGTGAAGAGATCCTGCGCGAACCTCAGGACGCCGAGCCAGTCAGACGGCCCCACTCGATTACCTGCCTCTCCGGAGTTGATGCGAGGGTAGTGTACGACAGCGACTCCGGAGATGCGACGGCGCCACGTCGAAGCACTCAAGGGCCTCGAGATGCCTGAAGCCAGCAGCAGAGGTTCGGTGCGCACCCTCCCCATGAAAATTGGCTACCAATTGGCTACCAACCAACCCGAATCACCCCGCACCGAGCCGCTCTCGCCGAGAATCAGTCATTCGGGTTCTCGCGGAGTTAGATAGTCTCGGTTCTCCTCGGTTCGGTGCTCATCGTCACTCTTAATCAGCGGGTCCAAGGTTCGAGTCCTTGACGGCCCACCAATGAGAACGGGCACTTCGGAGGCAACTCCGGGGTGCCCGTTTCGTGCGTGTAGACGCCATGTAGACACCCGCCGAGGCA